>JAWOGG010000192.1:0-7506 GCA_046497085.1 Orrella sp. | reverse complement strand
TATCCCTGAAAAATTCCCGTCTGAATCCTCTGTTGGATCACAACTGTACTGGAAGCCTTGAAGCTCTTCTTGGTCTAGTGCACGCTTGCGCCGAAGACGTTTTCAGTCACGCCCAACAAGTGGCTGAGCGTGTAGCAGGATTTGCACCATTGACACTGCGTTCGGTCAAGATGGCATTACAGCATCTCGGTGGTGTCGTCGGCGCACCTTCTGAGCAAGCAATCATACAGGCCGTCTCAGCGTGTTTTAACAGCGAAGATTACGCTGAAGGCCGCCAGGCCTTTGCTGAAAAACGCACGCCTCAGTTCAAAGGACGTTGAACGGCACACTTCAACCAAATGACAACTCATCAATGATCAAGGCTTAAGCAATGAGTAATCCACGCGTTCCGTACCGTTTTTCTAATGATGGTCCAGTGCTGTCCGCGCACGAACAAGGCCCGGTTTTGGTCCATCTGGTGGTTAATGTTGAAAATTGGCGCTTTGATGCAGCCATGCCGCGTACCATCATCACTCCACCCCATGGCAAAGAAACCATCCCTGATGTCCCCAATTTTTCTTGGGCTGACTATGGCATGCGTGCAGGCTTACCGCGCATGATTGACGCGATTCAAAAGCGTGGATTACCCGCATCAACCAGCATCAACGCGAGCGTCATCGACGACTATCCAGGAGCTGCTGAAGCCATGCTTAAAGCCGGGTGGGAGTTTATTGGCCACGGCATGCATCAAAAGTCGATTCAAGAGGCCGGCACTGAAGAAGATGTTGTGGCCCAAACGCTGACTAAGTTGCGTGAGTTCAGCGGGCAAGCGGTCACCGGGTGGCTTAGTCCTGGGTTGCGGGAAACCACACGCAGTCCCGATATTCTCAAGCAAGCGGGTGTGCGTTACGTACTGGACTGGTGCATGGATGACGTGCCCAACTGGATGCGAACCGACCATGGCGATCTCCTCAGCGTGCCCTACAACTTAGAGCTTAATGACTCGATCATTTATGCCATAGAAAAACATGCCACTGGCCAGTTCTTAGACAGAACACAGCGCACGCTACGACTGTTTGAAAAAGAATCGGCTACTCGACCTCGGGTATTGGCATTAGGATTACACCCTCACCTGATGGGTGTGCCTCACCGCTTCGGTGAGTTTGAGGACATGCTTGATGCCCTGATCGCCAGTCCACAAACTGTCTTCTTACACCCGACAAAAATCGCTGATTGGTTTGAAGCTCAGGTGCCTGGAAAGTAAAAAGAAATAAAGAAAGAAAGAAAGAAAAAGTGAAAAAATAAAAACTGCTAATCACCATGAAGCGTGTTTGAATGTGGAGTGAAGTCCCATCATTGGGACAGCACTCCACTCATCGCGATAGATTATTTTTGTGAAAGCCCTGCTTTCTCCACCGCCTGTCCCCAAGCCGCATAGTCATCACTAATACGTTGCGACATTTGCTCTGGAGTAAACATCATCGGTTCATAGGCCTGTGATTTGATGTTGTCTTGCACCGCCTTCGATTCCATGGCTTTGGCCAATTCGGCCGCTAGTTTTTTCTCCACCTCAGGTGGAACACCATCGGGCGCGATAATACCGAACCAGATCGTGGCATCGAACCCGGGGAATCCCGATTCGGCGATGGTAGGTACATCAGGAAACATTGAGCTACGATCCGCTGAAGATACGGCCAAGGCCCGTACGTCGCCCGACTTAATGTACTGAGCCGCAGCACCTAATGAAGAGAAGAGGAAAGGCACGTGACCACCAAGGACTTCCTTCATGGCAGGAGCACCACCCTTATAAGCGATATGCGTGATGTCCAATTCCGCAGCACTCTTGAATTGCTCTCCAGCCAAATGTCCAACACCGCCCACGCCTGATGTACCGTAACTCCAATCAGCAGGGTCTTTTTTGGCTAATGCAATAAGAGAATCAAGGTCTTTTGCTGGCGAATCCGCTGGCACCACGATCACGACGCCACCCCCACCGACCATACCGAGAGGAGTGAAATCAGTTGTTGGATCGTAATTAAGCTTACGGATGTGAGGCACGATAGTCATCGGACCAGAATCAGTGATGTGCAGCGTGTAACCGTCAGCGTCTTGTCTAGAAAGATAGTCAGCGGCGATAGTGGCACCGGCACCTGGCTTGTACTCAAAGACAATATTCTGTCCTAAGCCTTTGGACATTTCCTCGGCCAAGGGTCTTGCCAACTTGTCTGCGGCTCCGCCAGGTGAGTAACCCACAACCATCTTGATCGGACGCTCTGGATACTCAGCCAATACAGGTGAAGATAGTCCGAGTGTGATGAGCGCACCCACCAACAGTTTATTTAAACGCATGCTTGTCTCCCTTCCTTTTAAGTTTTAAGTGGCACTGAATACTTGTTCAGGATCTGGCATCCCTTTAACCTCAAGAGCATTGCCTGACGGATCCATCACCAAAAAAACCGATTGTTCACGTGGCGTATCTTTAAATAGACAAGAAGGCCTCATGGCAAACGGCACTTTCGCCTCTAAAAGGCGAGTCAGCAATTGGTCATAGACCGGCTGCTGCACAATCACACCGTAATGCCTCAATGGGTATTGGTCTTTGCCAATATTGATTGAACGGTGTGCTGATTCTTTAAGTGAGAGTTGAGCAACCAAATGATGCCCAAAGAAATTGATATCCAAACGGTCGTTTTGTTGCCGAGTGATTGAACAACCCAACGTTTGCTCATAAAAAAAAGCAGCTTGATCGATATCGTGAACAGGTACTGACAAATGCATCATGGTCGTCATCACAACTCCCTTTAGCGTGCAATTCGGAACTATCAGGTTTTGAACAACTCATCCGGCACTAACACGATTGCACCTTTGGTCTGGCGACTTTCTAGCATTTCGTGTGATTTGGCCGCTTGACTGAGTGGTAGCACCGCCTCAATCTCGAGTGCGAATTCAGGATCAGCCAAGCGCTCAAACACTTCTTGGCTCATCGCCAACATATTGGCCTGATCTGCAACGTAGGTTTTAAGCGTGGGTCGACAAACCCATAAAGACTTTGCATGCAAGCGCTGCAGCGCAAAACCCTCAACCTGACCCGAAGCCGTGCCATAGTTCACGACCAACCCTTTAGCCTCTAGGCAATCCACAGAGCCCTCAAATGTGTCTTTACCCACAGAGTCAAAGACCACACTCACACCCGATCCGTTGGTTATGCGTTGGACTTCGGCTACGAAGTCTTGGGTGCGATAGTTAATGACATGGTCAGCCCCTAAAGACTTCACAAAGGAGACTTTGTCATCGGATCCAGCAGTCGCAAATACCTCTAGTTCCATTTGCTTAGCCCATTGCACGAGCACCTGCCCTACCCCTCCAGCCGCAGCGTGTATCAAAACTTTAGTGCCAGGCGTTAGTGTGCGCATCTGTTTAAGCAAGTATTGAGCGGTCAACATACGCACAAGACCAGCTGCCACGCGAACATCATCTAAAGATTCAGGTACAGGAATAATTCGCTCAGCGGCAACGGCCACATGTGTGCAATAGCTGCCAACGCCCGCATTGGTGTAAGTCACCTTATCGCCAACTGAAACATCATTGACCGACTGACCAATCGCCGAAACCCTTCCCACACCACTGACACCCGGCACAAATGGTGGTGTTGGATTATGAGAATGTGGTTGACCCGCTCGTAAATAAATCTCAACGAAATTGACAGCCACTGCGGTCTGCTCAATGACCACCTCATCAGGCCCTGGTTCAGGCATATCAATGGGTTTGGCTTGTAAAACTTCCGGACCGCCAATCTCTGTCACAAAAACGGCAAAAGGTGTCTGCATGTTGTCCCCGACATTTGTATTTAGCGTTAAACGCTTTTGTTATGTCAGTTTGTTATACCCATGTGCAGAGCTAATGACAAGAGAGGCCGCTCATGGCTGCCTCAAGCCTCTTAGGTCAAGACTTACGGTTATGTGTTTGCTCACAGTATGAAGAGCGATTAAGAAAGCCTGCTGAAAGCTGCCTATGCAGAAAACATGGCGAGAACGTACAGGTCTTGTTTCTCAGCCTCTGGTTTCACGATAAGCCTACGTGACTAGCAACGCGCATAAACATCACCGGAATTTGCTTCTGGGGCCAATTTGGACAGGTAATCGATCAGGGATGTCGCATCGATCCAACCATCAAACTCAAGTCGATGAGATTCGCCTAAAGACACATTGAATTTAGTCATTCCTAAGGTCACGCAGCGCTCAATGCAATCCACCGTCAATTGACGTTGAATCATAGTGAACTCAAAAGAAAGTGCAGGAATGGTTTGAGACAAGCCAGACAACACGTCGTATTCAGCACCTTCGACGTCAATTTTGACAAAAGCTGGCACACCATATCGAGTAATCAATCCGTCTAGTGTCACAGAAGGCACTGTCACTGTACGATCCCACTGTTGATCTTGCCAACCTACCGCACCGTTGCTTGCGGCCTGCACGAACGAATCGGATAGCGTTGAAACGGTTGGATTGCGGCTATTGATGTGAAGTGTCTTAGGGCCGTCGGTATCTGAAACCACACACCGCAAAACTGTCACTGATGAAGATAAGGCGTGGTCCACCTTCAAAAACATCGCAAAAAGCGGCTGTGGCTCGACGCTGATAACGCGTGCACCCAAACGCTTAAAACAAGCTGTTCGATCACCCGCGTGCGCCCCGATATCAAACACCACGGCGTCTTTAGACACAAACGGGGCATACAGCGATCGCAACGATTGCTGATGACCGCGGCTAAAGCGATAGATACGCAATGATCGCCATAATGCTTTCAAATCACGTAGAAACATCTCATTCCTATACAGTCGACATCAAACGATTGACCATGTCTTGTGTTGCGTTGAAAGTAGCAACTTAAGACCTGTTTTCAGCTAATCCTAGACTTGATGTGGATTATGTTAACCGCAACTAAACATCAGTCATCACAAGGCCTTGTCAACAAAAGACTGAGGTACGATTTGGGGTTATGAAATGACGATCTCGTTTGTGGGCAACCACTGGGCTTAAGGAAAAACAATATGTCGCCAGTCATTGCAGCCTCCGACTCAACGACACTACCCTCTTCGCAAGAGCAGCGTCCACTTGTCGTGTTGCAACTGTGCTTTTCTAAAAGCTGGGGAGGCTTGGAAATGCACCCAAGTCAGCTATCAGCTGCGTTGGTCAGACACGGCTGCCAAGTGCATGCAGCATGCCTTGAGGGCACACGCGTGGCCGAGAGCTTTCAGTCACTTGGTTTGCCAATATTGACTTTCAGCTCCTTAAATCGTGCCCTAGTTTCAGTTAGACACATTCTCCGTTACATCCGTCAGCATCAGATCACCATCCTACACGCCCACAAATCAGGTGATATGCGACTAGCTGCCTTGTTGGTCCAATTGGCGCCCGATTTGAAACTTTTTTTTACCGACCACATGGGCGTATCCATTTCTAAAAAGGACTGGTTCCATCGATGGACTTACAGCAAAATAACGCGGCTTTTCTCTATCAGTAAAGCCACCCATGCCGTTAACCTTTCAGCTTTTCCCTTGCCACCAGAGCGTATCACTCAACTTTATAACGGTATTGATTTAACGCCCTATCAACACTTAGCCACCCCCCTTGAAAAGTGTCAGTCACGCCAATCGTTGAACGTACCTTTAGACGGTGTGCTGTTGGGCATACCGGGCAGAATCGACCCCGGCAAAGGACATATGCAGTGGGTTGAGGCGATAGCGGCGCTGGCCAAGCAAACCACACACTCGGACTGGCATGCTGTGATCATCGGGGAAGCCTCGGGATCAGATGCGCATAAAGGCGGCTTCAAGGATCAATTGCGTGAGCGCATTCAATCGCATGGCATTCAAGATCGCATCACCTTTGCCGGCTTCCGATCAGACATGCCCAAGTGCCTACAAGCCCTAGACATTGCCGTCATTCCTTCACAACATGAAGCCTTTGGATTGTCGGTGATTGAGTCCATGGCAGCCGGTTGTGCTGTGATAGGCGCAAACAGTGGCGCCATCCCTGAACTTATCAATGAAGAGACAGGCCTTCTCGTTGATCCCAATAACAGTGAGGCTTTCGCAGCCAGCTTTGTTAGACTCATTGATGATGAACCAAGTAGATGCACCATGGGCGAACAGGCTCACGCACATGCTTTTAAACACTTTGGCATGGATACCTACGTCAACAAGCTACTGAACTACTATCAAGAAACTTCTAAACCCTTTTAACGCAAAACATTCTCGCCTACACAAGTCGCTGACCGAGTGTTGCGTCAAGCGTAAATTGAATCAGTGACTTTTAAAGACCTCATGCTCGCAAAATCATTCAGTCCAGAAACCAAGGGATATACGCTCGCGTTTATTGGCGTGGTGGTCTTCGCATTAACCCTACCAGTCACGCGTTGGATCGTCAGCACCGAATCCACTCAAGCCTTGTCACCATTGTTTGTGACTGTATCTAGAGCCACTATCGCCGGGTTTTGCGGTCTTATCTACTTGGTTTGGCAAAGAGCATTGATATTGCCACGCCAATTAGGCGGACCCCTACTTATCAGTGCCCTTGGCACCGTGCTTGCTTTCCCCTTGTTTCTCGGTCTTGGCCTAACCGAAGCCCCATCGGTTCAGGCAGCGGTAGTAACAGGTTTCATGCCTATTTGCACAGCCGTCTTTGCAAGCGTCTATTTCCGCCAAAAACAGCCCTTTAAGTTTTGGTTATGGGCATTTATCGGCTTTGCTCTGATTCTGGCGTTTTCAGCCTACCAAGGCCTAGGTGTCCTACGTCTTGCCGATGTTTTTCTTTTGCTTGCCGTGATGACAGGGGCGGTGGGATACATCTCAGGCGTCAAGGTGGCCACTGCCATGCCGGCATCTCATGCCATATCGTGGGTTTTGGTGGTCAGTTTGCCCATCACGTTGCCTGCAACCCTTTGGCTGTGGCCGCCCGAGCCGCTTCGCATCACACAAGCGGTCGGCTTGGGCTATTTGGGGATGTTTTCAATGTGGTTAGGGTTTTTTGCTTGGTACAAAGGATTAGTGCTCGGCGGGACCATGCGTGTCAGTCAGGTGCAGCTTCTGCAACCCTTTGTGGCCCTGCTGCTATCAGCAGCCCTGTTAGGCGAAGCACTCGAACTAAACACCATTCTCTTTGCCGTGGCATTAATTGCCACCGTACTAGCAAGCAAGCGTGTCTCAAAATAGATTAATCGCGCAATCGACAACCAATAAACGAATAAAGCAATAAACCAGTAAACCTACAGACCCACAAACCGATACGTCACCCAAAAATCGCAAACCAGCCCGTTTTACTGTCTTCGGACTCCTTTTCAGCCGTCTCAGTTTCAGCTGTTTCAGTTTCAGTCACGTCGGTTTCAACCGCCTCGGCCTCAACCGCCTCAGTGGCTAATTTATCTGGATTCTTTGCTAACTCATCTGCTTTTGCCGCTGCCTTTTCAGCACGCTCAATGGCAGCAATTTCATTTTCAATACCGTCGCCTGCTCGCCAACTCTGCATC
>JAWOGG010000004.1:0-3531 GCA_046497085.1 Orrella sp. | reverse complement strand
CAACATGACGGTGGTTAAAGAACCAAGAATCGCCCAGGCTAAAAAGCCCCAGTGTAGGTAGCTTTGTGCCAGCGCGACATCGGCGCGTGCTTGCAGGTTATCCCCCAAGTCGCCAAATAATGGCGGGGTTGAAACAAAGTGGGCGATGGGTTCGCCTGCTGCCCAGAACACGCCGCCGCCGGCTAGCAGGGTGCACATGATCATGGCACCCCAACTAAAGGTTTTGAACTCAGGTGTGGAGACACCGCCCATAAGGGTTTTACTACCGGGAAGAACGCAGAGTAAAAGTCCGATCAAAAAAGTGGCCATGAGTAATAACTGCCAGTACAGCCCGAGATAGCGTGCTGAAACTGCGAAAGCGCTGTCGACCATTGCGGATAATCCGGCGAGATCAAACAGGGCATAGGCACAGAAAAGCAGGATGAAGCCTCCTGTTATGGCAAACAGTGGTTTGTCGATTCGACTGGGTGGGTTACCCGTTTGGTCGCTACTGCCATCGATCATCTTGCTCACTCCAGAAAAGTATTGGTTTTGTTGCGCATCGGGCGCATCTTGAATTCGCAATGCGACGACCGACGGCCACTCAAGAACACTGCGAAAGGGCGCTATTGTCACAGCGACAATTAGTTACAAAATAAAACCCTTGCGCTGAACACTGGCATTTGTTGCGTAATTGCCCAACACTTGTGTGTGTGACACCATCTAAGTAATAGGTAAACGTAATAGATAAACGCTTTGACTAAGTGCTTTTTATAAGTGCTTTTTGTCAGTGCTTTTTTGTCAGTGCCTTTTGTCAGTGCCTTTTGTAAGTGCTATGGGTGTGAGTGTGTGACGGAGTCGTCACCAATAAATAGGAGAAGAGCAACTGGCTTTATGGCGAAGCACAAAGATGAATCCAATGAAACGCAGACAATTCCAAGTGATTCGCTCGCGCCTGCACGGGCGGTTTGGTCGTCTGAACGGGTCTTCGTGCTTTCGACGGCTGCAGCCGGTGTTGGGCTAGGTAATCTTTGGCGCTTTCCGACACTGGTGGGTGAGAACGGTGGGGGTGCCTTTCTATTTGCCTATGCGGTGGCCGTTATTTTTGTGGCCATACCGTTTGCTGCTCTAGAGTTGGCGGCCGGTAGACAGTCGCATGGCTCAGTGATCGCGAGCTTCAAGCGAATGGGGCCAGGCTTGTTTGTCTTTGGTTGGCTGACTGTCTTACTGACGCTATTCATTGATAGCTACTATTTTGTAGTAACAGGGTGGACGCTTGGTTTTGCTTTAAGCGCGACCGTGGGATCGACGCCCGCCTTCGATGTCTTCACTAGCGGCTACAACTCACTGTGGTACCTGTTTGCCCTAGGTGCCATCGTTGGCGTGGTTCTTGGCTTCGGTTTGTCGGGTATCGAACGGGTCGCACGCATCTTAATGCCAGTGTTGGTGCTCTCAATCTTAGGCTTGGCTATCTTTGCACTCTTTGCTGGTGATGCGCAGCAAGCGTTGTCTTTTCTATTCTCACCTGACGTGGCGCGTCTTGGCGAGCCGGCGCTTTGGCGCGCGGCATTTGGTCAAGCGTTCTTCTCCATGATGATTGGTCAAGGCTTCTTAATTACCTACGGTAGTTATCTGCCCCCGCGGATTAATGTGCCGCGCTCGGTGTTAAGCCTCTCGGCGATTAACTCTGGTGTGGCTATATTAGCTGGGTTGGCTATTTTTCCTTTTGTTTTTGCGGCTGGGTCTGACCCGGCAGCGGGCTCGCAGCTCGCATTTATTACCTTGCCCAAGGCGTTTGATGCCATCGATACTTGGTTACCCTTGGATACCATTTTCTTTTGGTTGCTATTTTTAGCTGCCATCTCTTCTTGTATTGGCGGAGCCAAGGTCGTTACTGCCGCTTTGCACGAACATCTGCCTGTATTGAGTAACTGGTCGGCTACTGTGCTTGGATTGATCTTGATTGTTCTTCTTGGTGTCCCGTCGGCGCTTTCTTATGCCGCACCGAACTGGACGCTGTGGGGTGAGCCAGTATTAGATGCATTTGATCGAATGGTTGGTTCGAACGCAACGGTTGCTATGGCCATTGGCACGGCATTGATCTTGGGTTGGCGCACCTCAGGAGACCATCTTACTCAACAGTTTGGTTTGTACGGTCCGGTCACGACCATACTATTGATCATCATTCGAGCGGCGCCTATCGTCTTACTGATCCTGTTTGGTGCTGAGGTAGTGACGAGGCTAAGATTGCTGTTTTAGCCGTAGGGTACTGCTTTGAGGAATTTGGTGTTTTTAATTCAGTGGGCTTTTATACCCCCAATCGCTTCAAGCCAGATTAGGCGAGCGATGAATCAAGAGCGCGAATCAAGAGTTTGAACAAAAGTATGAAATTAGGGCATGGTACAAATCCACCGCATATACCCAACCCCAATCCCAACCCCAAACCGTCGCCTGCGCTACAGTGCTGCCATCAACGAGGAGAAGAAGTGCCATGACTAAAGACCTAAACACCCCACTAGACGAAGCCGAGATCGATACGTTAGATGAGTTTTTGGCGGCGCTTGACGGACCCATTGTCAGCTTTGAAGGTCTAGACGGCTTGTTCTGTGCGTTGCACTGCGCGCCTACTGTGGTGATGCCAAGCCATTACCTCGAGGTCATCATGGATGATCAGGCTTTCGCTGATGAGGCACAAGCAGAACAAATGCTGCTACTCACGACGCGCCACTGGAATAGCTTGTCTGAGACCCTGCGAAAGGCGTCAACTGAGGGCGATGTGTACGTGCCAGCTTTGTTGGTCGATGAGAGTGGTGAACCAACAGGTAATGACTGGGCTGGGGGTTTTGTGCTTGGCCTATCACTGACTGAGGATGACTGGCAGGCTTTTATCGACGATAAAACGCTCAGCCAACTGCTCTTACCCATCCTCACTATTGCACAGGAAAACCATCCCGATAAGGACGTTCGTCCAGCGCCAATGTCGTCGCAAGATCGTATGGAATTGCTTGACAGCATGTTTGATGGGCTAATGCTCATTTATGAACATTTTCAGCGCAAAGCCCACTGAGAGGCTGATGTGCTGAAAGGCTGAAGGGGCTGTAGGGGTCAGCGAGTCGGGAAGGTGCAGTGTTCGCCTTAAATTAAGGCGGCGCGCACCTTGGCCGATACCCACTCACTGACCAAGACAGTGGCCAGAATAACTACTAAGATCAAGGTGACCTGCGGCCACGCCAATACATTCATTGAAGCATCAAGTTGCAGGCCAATACCGCCTGCACCGACAAGTCCCAGAATCGTGCTCTCACGAATATTGATATCCCAGCGAAACACCGAAATCCCTAAAAATGCTGGCATGACTTGAGACACAATGCCGTAATGCATCACCTGCGCTGGCGAGGCGCCTGTGGCCATGACCGCTTCAACTTGGTTCTTATCAATTTCCTCGATCGCTTCGTAAAGAAGCTTGCCAATAAAACCAATGGAGCGTAGCGCAATCGCGATGATCCCCGCAAAAATGCCCGGCCCGATGATGGCCACCAGTAGGAGCGCCCA
>JAWOGG010000259.1:0-3867 GCA_046497085.1 Orrella sp. | reverse complement strand
CTGCTGATCACCGTGATTGCGGTGTCGATGTCGCTTTATCACATGTATGTGGCTGGGTTCGGCCCCCCGGAAGCGGTGTTCTTTCGTGGCACGCATTTGATGTTTGCGCTCACTCTGGTGTTTTTATTGTTTCCTAGTCGCCGCGGGGGCTCTCCTTGGTGGCGCTCATTTGATCTCTTGCTGCTTGCGGGCGGGCTTGGGGGTGTGCTTCACATCTTTTTGACTTATGAAGCCTTCATCAACCGTTTTATCTATATTGACGACCTCACCACCGGTGATATTTTCTGGGGCATCGTAACGGTGCTCATTGTGCTCGAAGGGACTCGCCGAATCATTGGCTGGGCCTTACCGTTGACAGCCATTGTGTTTGTGGGATATGCCGCGCTATTCACAAACGTGACATGGATGGTGTTGCTAGAACAACTCTACCTTTCGACAGAGGGCATCTTCGGCTCCACGCTTGGTGTGTCGGCGGCCTACGTGATGTTGTTTGTGCTTTTTGGTGCTTTTATGGAGAAAAGTGGCACCGGCCGGCTATTCATGGATTTCTCCATGTCACTAACCGGCAAAAGTGCCGGTGGCCCAGGAAAAGTGGCCATTGTCAGTTCAACCATGTTTGGTACCGTTTCAGGTAGTGCGGTTGCGAACGTCATGGTGACCGGACCCATCACCATCCCACTCATGAAGCGCACGGGCTTCAGACCCGCATTTGCTGCTGCGGTCGAATCAGTGGCCTCGACTGGCGGTCAAATCATGCCTCCCGTCATGGGGGCTGTGGCCTTTGTGATGGCTGAGTTCTTGGCTGTGCCTTACCTACAGATCACCATCTGGGCCATTGTCCCAGCGGCCCTCTACTATCTCTCGGTTTTCTTCGCGGTTCACTTCGAGGCGAAGCGCTACCGTTTGGCTGGCATCCCTGAGGAAGATCTGCCAAAAATGTGGCAGGTACTCTTACTCAGGGGGCAACTCTTTATTCCCATGTTTGTCATTCTTATCGGTCTGGTATTGGGCTATTCAGCACCCATGTGTGCGCTCGTCGCGGCACTGGCCTGCTTGCCTGTTGCCATGCTACGCAAAGCCACCCGCAAAGAACTCACTTGGGCCACCCCGATCAAGGCCCTGGAGGAGGGGGCACGTGGCGCGCTTTCGGTCGCCATGGCTTGCGCCTGTGCTGGTCTAGTGATCGGATCGATCACCATCACGGGTCTGGGTATTGTGTTTACCCAAATCGTGATTGAATTGGCGAGCAACTACATACTGTTAGCACTGTTAGTAACTGCTATAGCTGGCATTATTCTGGGCATGGGCATGCCAACCACACCAGCTTATATCGTGATGGTTGCGCTACTCGTTCCTGCGCTCATCAAAATGGGTATCGTGGCGCCGGCTGCCCACCTCTTTGCCCTTTACTTCGCCATCCTTTCTGCGATTACCCCACCAGTGGCATTATCGGTTTTTGCGGCGGCTGGTATTGCGGGTGCCAACATGTGGACAGCCGGTCTGGCCGCCGTACGGGCCGGGGCCCCCGCCTACATCGTGCCATTCATGTTCGTCTATGAACCGGCCCTGCTATTCATACTCGATGACGGTCAACAGTGGTACCACGCCGTTTGGCCGATCGCGACTGCGGCCATTGGTGTCATCGCATTAGCGGGTGGATTATTTGGTTGGATGTTGGGTCATGCCAATGTGATTCAACGCATACTGCTTGTGGTGGGTGCGATGTCACTGATTAAGCCTGGGGGGCTTACAGACTTGGTCGGATTTGGCATACTAGCGACTGCACTCGTCTGGCAAATGCTTGAGCGGCGACGCGAAGGTGAACCACAGACGTCTACATAGCCTATCGCCGCTTGCGGCAGGAGACATGATGTCCATTATTACGACCATCGAGGACTTAAGGGTCCTCGCAAAGCGCCGTGTACCACGCATGTTTTACGACTACGCAGATTCCGGCGCATGGACTGAGTCGACTTACAAAGCCAACGAATCGGATTTCCAAAAAATCAAGCTGCGTCAACGTATTTTGATTGACATGGAACATCGTTCAACTCGCACCACCATGATCGATCAACCCGTGGCCATGCCCGTGGCTATTGCCCCCACCGGACTGACCGGCATGCAGCACGCCGATGGTGAGATCTTGGCCGCCCGAGCTGCCAAATCTTTCGGAGTTCCTTTCACGCTTTCCACCATGAGCATTTGCTCAATTGAGGATGTGGCTGAGCAAACCGATAACCATCCCTTTTGGTTTCAGCTCTACGTGATGAAAGATCGAGACTTCATCGCGCGACTCATTGATCGAGCCAAACAAGCCAATTGCAGCGCGCTCGTGTTAACGCTCGATCTACAGATCCTCGGTCAACGCCATAAAGACCTGCGTAACGGGTTAAGCGCACCACCGAAGCTGACTTTGGCTAACATGATCAACATTGCCTCTAAACCACGCTGGGCGTTTGGCATGCTGGGTACTAAACGACGCCAATTCGGCAATATTGTGGGACACGTCAAAGGCGTGACCGACATGAGCAAACTCAGCGAATGGACTGCCTCCCAGTTTGACCCCAAACTCAACTGGGATGACGTGCAATGGATCAAGAAACTCTGGGGGGGTAAACTGATCTTAAAGGGCATTATGGATGTCGAAGACGCACGTATGGCCGCTGACTCAGGCGCTGACGCAATAATCGTTAGCAATCATGGCGGTCGTCAACTAGATGGCGCGGATTCGAGCATCAATGCTTTACCAGCAATCGTTGACGCAGTAGGGAATCGGATTGAAATTCACATGGATGGCGGGGTCCGTAGCGGACAAGATGTACTCAAAGCACGGGCGCTCGGTGCGCGTGGGTGCTACATCGGACGCAGCTTTCTGTATGGCCTGGGCGCCATGGGTCAAGCTGGTGTGGCCAAAACGCTTGAAATTATTCACAAAGAGCTTGATCTCACCATGGCCTTTTGTGGTCACACTGACATCGAAACCGTCGACAAGCGAATCCTGTTGCCTGGTACCTTCCCCACAGCCTAACTGTCTGGATAGCTATTTTGCGGGGGCAACACCATGACGGCTGCTGCTTCACGCAAGCTCTCAGGCAAAGTCTGGGTATTGGTGCTGGCCCTTTTACTTGTGGCCGCTTGGATTGGCGTACGCACTTGGCAAGGCCCTGCCGTAGAAATTTACCAAGTCGAATCCACTGACCTGATACAAACAGTGGTGGCCACAGGTCGAATTGTCACGCCCTCACGCTCGCAAATTGGCTCTGAAATCACCGGCGTGGTGCAACGCCGCTTAGTGCGCGAAGGCGATCAAGTCGCAGCCGGCGATCTCTTGATTGAATTGAAATCTGATGAACTCTCAGCACGCATGCGCGAGGCCCAAGCCGCCTTGGAAAACCTGCAGTTCTCCAGACGGCCTCAAGCAGCGGCTGCCTTGGCGCAGGCAGAGTCACAGCTCGAGCAGGCCATGCGTGAAGCGAAACGTCGAGCCGCTTTACTAAAAAGCGACTCTATTTCACGTGAGGTGTTTGAGAAAGCCCGCCAGGCGCAGACGGTTGCAATGGCTACTGCACAGCAGGCACGGTTGTTAAGTCAAGCTCTCGCAGACGGTGGAACTGAGGAGCAAATCCTTCAAGAGCGACTCACCGCTGCGAAAGCGGCGTTCGCCAAGACACAAATTCGCGCCCAAGTCGACGGCACCATCTTGACACGTAATGTTGAACCCGGCGATCTGGTCCAGGCCGGACGGGTTTTATTAGAAATGGCACGCGATGGCGACACTGAAATCTTAGTGCCGGTTGACGAGCGTAATCTCGGGGTTTTGGCGCTCGGCCAAAGTGCGCAAGGCGTTCCTGATGCCTATCCAGATCG
>JAWOGG010000202.1:0-3875 GCA_046497085.1 Orrella sp. | reverse complement strand
CGCCATGGCCGTCATGCTCTTGCCCGACCCTGACTCACCCACTAAAGCAAAGGTTTCGCCACGTTGAACCGTGAGCGCCAAGGATTTAACCGCATACCGCAGCGAATCGTCGCTATCAATGGCGATGGTCAGGTCGCTGACCTCTAGTACGGGTGAGTGGTTAGCTGCCATCAGGTACTCCCACGCTTAAGCATCGCCAACAGTCGGCTACGACGTGTGGGTCTGAATCCACGGCTGCGTGGATCGAAGGCATCACGCACCCCATCGGCAAACAAATTGGCCGCTAACACCATGGTCAACATGAACACAAATGCGGCTAACAGGTTCCACCAAATCATCGGATCACGCGACATCTCTAAGCGTGACTTATCAATCATGGTGCCAAATGAGTTCATTGTGGGATCAACCCCAATCCCAAGGTAGGACAACACTGCTTCATAAAGGACCAAACCAGAAAACTCCAGCACCACCGTGATCAACACAATGTGCATCACATTGGGCAATAGGTGTTTGACAATGACACGTAAGTGAGAAATGCCAAAGGCACGCGCGGCCTGCACGTACTCAAGTTCTCGTAGCTTTAAGGCTTCGGCACGCAACAATCGACATAGCCCTGCCCAACCAGTCAGTCCCAATATCATGCACAACAGAAACAACCTCAGGTCAGCCCGCTGTGCAGCAGTTGGAAACAAGTCTGGATGGGTGTCAATGTAGACCTGCATCATCAACACGGCCGCCGCGATCAACAAAACACCAGGAATGGCCGTCAACGTGGTGTAGATATACTGGATTACATCGTCGACCCGCCCTTTGAAGTACCCGGCCGACAAGCCAAAGAAGATGGCCGGTGGCAGCATCGCAACCGTGGTCAAGCTACCAATGACCCAAGCCGTGCGTATGCTCTTTAACGCCTGCCACAGCACATCGTTACCGGTACGGTCTGTGCCAAGCACGTGATAGCCACTGGCCAAACCAAACGTGACGCCAAGCAGCAAACAGACAATCAAAAGTGTCAGCATCACCGCCCGCCACGCCACTTCGCTGTGGCCTTTGACAATCTCCGACAACACCTCACCTAGCGATGTGTCTGAGGACGTCTGACGGCGTGCGCGATAAATCAGCCCTAGTAGCGCAAACGCAAGGATCAAACCGGCCAACAATCCGAAAGCAGCACCCAGACCCGCGCGAAAAGTCACATCGGCCAACCACTGGGCCTCTGGGTCGTCTAAGTGAACACCACCAAATTCCAAACGCGGAAAATCACGGTAAGGCTCACCACCATCTTGCAGTATCGTCTCCTTTGTAAACTGCAACCACGACAGCGGCGCAGAAAAGGTCTTCTCTTTATGCAACAACGCAGTGTCGTCTAACAGCGTATCCAACAACGACACCACTTGCGGGGAATAGACGGCCGGCGCATTGGCCGGGGCATCAGGCGATGGCGGCAATTTGGGTTGGAAATGCACCGAATCAAGCAATCCGACCATGACAAAGCAAAGTAGCACCACGGCAGAACCCATCGCCGATGAACTGCGAGCGACGCGCAACCAAGTGGCACGGGCGGTTTCCGACCGTCGAACCCGCCAGGCGTAAACGCCCACCAGAGCCACCAAAATGAACAAGGCCGCATCAGTCCACAGGAGAACGAAATTGGGCATGCTATTCAAACCTCACGCGCGGATCGACCAAGGTGTAAGAAATATCCGCCAGAATCAGTCCGACGATGTAGAGCGCCGCACCTAAAAACACCATGGCCCGAACAATAGAGAAATCTTGGGCGTTGATGGCATCGATGGTGTAGCTGCCCAACCCCGGAATCCCAAAAAAAGACTCGGCGATAAGACTACCCATGAACAACAATGGCAAAGCAGAAACTGCGCCCGTCAAAATTGGCAGCATCGAGTTACGCAAGACATGCTTAAACAACACCACCCGCTCGCTTAGCCCTTTTGAGCGAGCAGTGCGTACGTAATCCTTGCCGATTTCTTCTAGAAACAAGCTGCGATAAAAGCGAGCTTCTGGTCCCAAGCGACTGATGATGGCCACCAACACGGGCAAGGCCAAAAATTTCACCATATCTAGCCCACCGACAAAACCTGAATAAGGCACCAGACGCAATACCTTGGCAAATAGCCATTGACCCGCGATGATGTAGAAAAGCCCCGATATCGACAGCAACAACACGCACAACACCACACCCCAAAAATCTAAGCGTGTGGTTCTAAAAAACACCAACAGCAGCGCAAATGAAATACTGGCCAACAGGCCCAGCGCAAAACTTGGCAACGCCAGAGCCAAACTCGGACCCATGCGATTTTTAATTTCCCAGCCAATGTCACGTCCGCCGTCCGACTGACCGAAGTCAAACGCAAGCAAAGGCACCGAGCGTTGGTAAAAGATGGTGTCAGTCAATCTCTGAGTGCCGGACACCTCATTATTGATAAAGAGTGGTTTGTCGTAACCACGCTCAACCTTCCATTTCTCGATGGCGTCCGTGCTGACCCGTTGACCACCAATCGCCAAGCGAGCCATGTCATCCGGTGTATTGACCGCAAAGAACAGCACAAAGGTGACCAAGTTCACCCCAATCAAAATCAAGACCCCATACATGAGTCGCCGCAAGATGTAGCTTGTCATGAGGACCCTCCACTGTCGGCATCACTGATGGCGGTCTGTCGCTGTTGTCGTTTCAAAGTACGCCACGCAGGCAAAATCAACAACAGCACACCACCCGCTAGCGCAATCAGCGGCCACCACACAGGGTCATTCCATTGTTTGATTTTTTTGGCTCTTAGTTCAGGGTCTATGCGGACGTATTGCAAGGTGTTACGCACCATTTGTGTCGGTTTGGCGTTACCCACCCATTGTTGATAAGCACCGCCCGACTTGGGGTAATAACCGAACATCCAAGGCGCATCGCGTTGCACAATTTTGACCATTTGATCAATGATGGCGACCTTTTCTGGACCGTCAGGCAAGTCGCGCATCTTGACGAATAATTCGTCATATTCAGGGTTTTGATAGTTGGCCGCGTTTTCACCGCCTTTTGCCACTTCGCCAGCTTTGACTTGTTGGCCATACAACAAGAACAAAAAGTTCTCTGCATCAGGGTAGTCGGCAATCCAGCCCCACATAAACATTTGCGCCACGCCGCGCGACATTTTCTCTTGGAAACGGTTGTAGTCCGTGGCGCGGATATCGAGCTGTACGCCAAGCAAACCAAACTGTCTGCGCATCCAATCCAAGGCTGGGTTGGAACCACCTGCGCCAGCAGCCGAATCAAAATACAGCACCAAAGGCTCGCCGGTTTCGGCGTGACGTCCATTGGGGTAGCCGGCCTCTGCCAACAGCGCTTTGGCGTGCTCGAGCGATTTGCGCACTGGCTTGCCATCGACCACATCATAAATAGACCGATTGACGCCTTCAGGGGCTTCTTGATAGCCCAAGATTCCTGGTGGCACCGGTCCATAAGCGGCTTGTGCTTGCCCTTGCTCGAAGATCGCGATGTACTCCTCCCAGTTAAAGACGATGCTTAAGGCCTGGCGTAACTTACGATTCTTTTGTGCTTGCTCAGGCGTATCACCCTGACCCACCACGGGATCGAGCATGTTAAAGCCCAAATAAAAAATTGAAGCCTCAACTGTGGTTGGTAACTGGATGCCGCGTTCCTCATAGAGCTCGGCTTTTTGGGCGGAATCACTTGCCGCTACTAACATGGACACGCCGATGTCGCCACGGCTGGCTTGTGGCAAGTCGTAATAGCCCTGCATGAATTTGCCTTGTAGCGGGATGCTTTCCTTCTCGATGTTGAACACAATTCGATCAACAAAGGGTGTTAGCTTGCCGCAATCGGCCAACAAGCCACGCTCCTTATC
>JAWOGG010000201.1:0-11598 GCA_046497085.1 Orrella sp. | reverse complement strand
TTGTCCATCGCGCCCTGCTCTGCCGGTTTCTTGGTAGTAATGCTCCAGTGATTTGGGCATATCCACATGCGCCACGAACCGGACATCTGGCTTATCGATCCCCATCCCAAAGGCAATGGTGGCCACCATGACCGCATTAGGCGTTTGAATAAATTGCTGTTGATGCAAAGCGCGCGTTTCTCGATCAAGGCCGGCATGATAGGCCATGGCTTTCAGACCTTTGCTGACTAACCAGGCAGCCAGAGTGTCCGTGCGCTGTCGCGACGCGCAATAAACAATGCCTGATTGCCCGCGATGATCTCGTTGTATGAACCGTAACAATTGTGTTCGGATGTCACCCTTATCGGCCACCTGATAAAAGATATTGGGCCGGTCAAATCCAGTCACAAAAGAACGAGCCTTCGGCATGTCCAAGCGAGCGAGGATTTCTTGGCGGGTTTGTTCGGTGGCGGTCGCGGTCAATGCAATCCGTGGCACCTCTGGCCAGTGTTTAGGCAATGCCGACAGTTCCAAATACTCAGGCCGAAAATCGTGTCCCCACTGAGAAACACAATGGGCCTCATCAATTGCAAAAAGTGCTATTGGTGACCGCTTTAACAACTTAATCACCCGTTCACTTAACAACCGTTCAGGCGCCATGTATAGCAAATCTAGCTGCCCTTGCTTTAAGTCTTTTTCGACATCAACCAACTCATCCCAAGACTGCGTGGAATTCAGTGCCGCAGCCCGGATGCCAAGAGCCGATAATTGTGTCACCTGGTCTTTCATTAACGCAATCAATGGTGAAACAACCACAGCGACGCCCGGTCTAAGCAATGCTGGCAACTGGTAGCAAAGCGACTTGCCGCCACCCGTTGGCATCAAGACCAAGGCATCGTGCCCCGCCAACAAGTGTTCGATCACTTCGGCTTGCGGAGGTCTATAGACATCGTGCCCGAACACTGTCCGCAATAATTCACGGGCCTTAGTTGATCCCTTCGGCTGTTCTGGCAAGGCCCCTTCTACAACGACGTCAGTTGACAACATTAGCCAACAGCCGCCTCGTCTTTTTTGGTCTTAATCCCATCCGGATGGCGCGGCGCCCAGAATCGATGCAGACGACCCACATGAGAAAGCACGAGAATTGGGGTCAAGATCAACGCGCAAATCAACGCTACTTTTAAGACCGCGGGTGAAGCCACCGCATCCCAAAGAGAGAGCTCATCGATAATGACAAAGGGAAAAGCGCTGTAAGCCAGACCTGACATCATCAGAATGAGCAAGGACACAGCCAGCACGAAGGGAGTACGGACGTGCTTTGGCTCGGACAATCGGACTAGGCGGCGAAGAGCCAAGTCGAGCCAAACAAAAGCCACAAGCATAATCAACCACCAGATAGCCCCCGTAAGAATAAAGCTCGCGTGAGTCCACTTATAGAAAACCGCTGGGTTAGTCAGACCAAGCGTCAATGAAACAGCAACCATCCCCGCCGCACTCCAGCGAGCAGCCAAGGCAGCTAATCGCGCCACACGCGACAATAAATGGCCCTCGGTCCAGGCCACGAGCCACGTACACCCTAGCAAGAAAAAAGACATGAGTACCGCAAAAACGACCAAAACAAAAAAAGCCAGCAACTCAATCTGCCACTGCATACCCACGACATAACCTGCTAGCAACAGGCCATAACCAATGGTGACCAACGCACTAGCGCCCCCATAGACCCAGAACCACATAGGCCGATGAATCTGTAGGCGGGCAAATTTATCACTGACAATTCTCAGTAAGCCACCGGTCACCAATAACAACAGCCCCAAGTAAAGCCCGTCGGCTAACGCGGCCCAAGCAAAGGGGAAGGCTGCCATCAAAAAGATCAACAACAGCAGTAGCCATGCATGATGGCTGGCTTGCCAGGGCGCTAACCGTTTGATCACAATCGCACGTTCGGCGTCAGGTAAAAATGGCAACAACATGCCAACGCCCAATCCAAACCCATCGAGCAGCGTCACGCTGGCCCCTACGAGCACTACAAAAGCGCCTAAAACCAAGGGCATCCAAAACAACGGATCTCTTGGGGCTAATCCCATTGCAGCCGATAAGTATTCAATCATGCTGCCACCTCACTAGCATCAGACAACTTGATAGCCCCAGTCTTATCGGACAAACCATGCCAAAGTCCGACAACAATTGTCACTGTCGCTAGCAACAAGAAACCCGCGCTAATCCACAACACGACCATTGAGTGTGAGTTCACCAAATCAGCAAAAGACAAGTGATTGACAACGACGTCATTCCCCTTGCTGAGGTAAGTCACTAGCCATAAGCCTGCCCAAAGCAACGGTCCCAAAACAAACAAACCAATCGGTAAGTAACGAACGTATCCCTGGCGCTGCGGGGGCGAGTCATTTAAATGCCTGTCACTTAAATCCCTGTCACCTCGGCAAAGGAAGGCAATCACCATCAAGGTTAAATAAAGCAACGCCATCACAAAGGTCACGCGCAACACCACCACCATCGTCATCGCCGTCGGTAGCGTTGGAGATAAATCGCGAGCCATTAACAAGCCAACCAGCGATGGGCCGTCAGGCAACAGTCTAGCCACACTGACATCAGTCATTGGCACAATCAGGACCGCAGCCACGCCCCCTAAAAGGCACAACCCTTTGTAAAGCTTGGGTGAAAGGGTGTACTGCAGCCGAGCGACCAACCACCCCACCGTTGCCAAAAGCGCACCGAGCAAAGTCATGGCCAATTGCCAACTCACCTGTTCATTTAAAAAAATAGCGCGTGCGTCTAACACCTGGAATCTTCCGTCGATCAAGCTCGCCCCGACGGGGTCACGGAGCCAGACGTCCATCACCACCCATCCCGCGACAATTGCTGTGTAACAGACGGCTAAGCCCAACACCGAAAAGGTATAGACCGCCTCGCTGACTTTGCCGTGTTGGTGCATCATCACACGGAAGAAAACGGTTTTAGCCAAGAAAGCGACGACCACTAGCGCCAATAAGGCCGGGCCTAAAACGTTGCCCGTGCGCTCAAACAGGGATGGCCAATTGATGGCGACAACCATTAGGGCCACCAACCCAAAACCAAAAACCATCCGAAATACCACCGAAAAAATTCCAAGCCATGACTGAAAAGTCTGGCTATGACGGGCTTGCGGATTCGTGCCAATCAGCCACTGCCAGATGGCCAATACCCAAGACAGGCCCAAGCCAAGAACGAATAGCCCCTGAAACAAAGCCAATGCCCAGCCGAGCTGCGCTTGCACAAATATCAATTGAGTTGTCTCCATATAAGCATAAGTGTAGACCGGACGTGGCAAAATGTGACTTTATGTGACTGCGTTTTTAACGCACTGCTTCAGACTCGCCTATGACCAACCATGACGCAGAGGCTTCGACCTCTAATTTTTTACGCCAAGCCATTGAATCCGACCTTAAGTCAGGACGTCTAAATGGTAAGCGCTGGGCAACGCCACCGGCGACTGCCACCTCACTTACTCAGGCGGGCTTAGATACCGCTCGAGTACGCATGCGGTTTCCACCAGAACCCAATGGCTACTTACACATCGGACACGCGAAAAGCATCTGCCTAAACTTTGGATTGGCTAATGATTATGATGGCGTTTGTCATTTGCGCTTTGATGACACGAATCCAGAGAAAGAAGAGCAAGCCTATGTCGATGCCATCATCGACGCTGTGCATTGGCTTGGGTTCGACTGGAAGAGCGATAAACAGTCTCATTTGTACTTTGCTAGCGATTATTTTGAGGTGATGTATGAGTTTGCACAGGCTCTGATTGCAGCAGGGCATGCATACGTTGACGAGCAAACGCCCGAAGAAATGAGGCAAATGCGAGGCACGCTCACTGAACCAGGCAACAACAGCCCGTGGCGTACGCGACCCGCCAACGAGTCAATGGCACGGTTTGAAGAGATGCGTAACGGCATGCACCCTGACGGCAGCATGGCGCTCAGAGCCCGTATCGACATGTCCTCGCCGAACATGAACTTACGTGACCCTGTGATTTATCGAATCCGTCATGCGCATCACCATCGCACCGGTGATCGCTGGTGTGTCTACCCCATGTATAGCTGGGCGCACCCCGTTGAGGACGCGTTAGAAGGGATCACACACAGTATTTGTACATTAGAGTTTGAAGACCAACGCCCCTTTTACGACTGGACACTCAATACACTAGCCGAGCTCGGCTGCCTCTCCCACCCCCTGCCTCGTCAATACGAATTCGCCCGCTTAAACATGAGTTTTGTGGTGACGAGTAAGCGTAAATTGTTGCAATTGGTTAAAGAGGGTCATGTCAATGGGTGGGATGACCCACGGTTGCCAACGTTGGCCGGGATGAGGCGCCGCGGGTACACCTCAGCCGCTATTCGACTGTTTTGTGAGCGTACTGGCGTTTCAAAAGCCAATTCGCGCATCGATTACAGCGTACTTGAGCAGGCGTTACGTGAAGACCTAGACCCCAAGGCACCCCGCAGTGTGGCCATCTTGCATCCCCTTAAGCTGGTCATCACCAATTTACCCGAGGATTACGCCGAAACCTGTCACGCGCCAGTACACCCTCACCACCCTGAGGCTGGCGTGCGCGAGTTCACCTTGACACGTGAGCTGTGGATTGAGCGCGACGACTTCGCTTTGAATCCACCTAAAAAGTACTTTCGGCTTTTTGTTGGCAACCAGGTCAGACTGAAATACGCTTACGTGGTGACCTGCACAGGGTGCATTCAAGACGACGACGGAAACGTGCTCGAGGTCCACGCCGAATATCTACCCGACACTCGAAGCGGTACCGCAGGCGCTGACGCCGTCAAAGTTAAGGGTACAGTCACTTGGGTGAGTGCTAAAGACGCAATCCCCGCGACCATTCACCTCTATGATCGCCTATTCTCCGAGGCTTACCCCGACGCTGGCGACGCTGATTTTCTGGCGAGTTTGAACCCACATTCAGTCCAAACCGTTCAAGGTTGGCTTGAGCCTGGCACTGACACCCGCAATGACGTGTGGCAGTTCGAACGATTAGGCTACTTTGCCCGCGATCAAAAGGATAGCTCGCCTGATCACGTTGTTATTAACCGAATCACGACCTTAAAGGATACTTGGGCGACCCGTTCGTCTTAATTACGCATGAATGCAGAATCCACTTCTCTAGAATTTAAAAGCGCCACGCTCTACACGATAAGAGCGTTATTGAAATCTAACGACACCGACGTTCTGATTCAGTCACTGAATCAACGCATGGCTGATGCGGGCGGCTTTTTCTCGGGCGAAGCAGTCGTCATCGACGCCAGCGGCGTTGATCAGTCTATCGACTGGGACGCATTGCTGGAAGCTTTCTCCGCGCATCAACTGCCCGTTATTGGCGTGGTCGCTCAAGGAGACGTACTCAACGAGGCGATTGAGAAAGGCCTGGCGGGCGTTGAATTGTCCAACAGCACTAGTCGCACCACGACCGCACCACAGCCGGCGGGCGACGTCTCAGAGCCCGTGGCCTCGACCATTCCCGTACCTTCGGCTAATAGCAGTGCGGCCGAACCTTTAAAACCAACAGAGCAAGCGCCCGAGCCGAGCGTACAAGACGGGGGCGCTGGCTCACCCACCTTAGTGATTGAAGGGCCCATAAGATCCGGGCAACGTGTCTACGCCAGACAGGCAGACTTAATCGTGATGGGTGTGGTCAGCCGAGGGGCTGAAGTCATTGCCGACGGAAACATCCATGTCTACGGGCCGCTGCGTGGCAAGGCGATGGCCGGGGCGCGCGGCGATACGCAAGCCCGAATTTTTACGACCTCTTTAGACGCAGAGTTAGTCGCCGTCGCCGGTATTTACCGCGTCATTGATGCCCCCCTGCCAGCCACGGTACAGCGCAAGCCAAGCATGGTTTACCTAAAGGATCAAGCCCTGCGTATGGATCCGCTTAGCGATTAAGCGCTCACATTAAATCCGTAGCATATTTAGAGCGGTATTTGTGCCTTCTATATGTGACAATACGTCAATTCAATTGTTAATTTAAGAATAAGAGCGCAAAACGTAGTCATTATTCTGCGGTCATTATTCGTTAAAGCTTTCCAAAAAGTGAGGGTTCGCACGTCATGAGTCGAATTGTGGTGGTGACTTCAGGCAAAGGCGGCGTGGGTAAAACCACGACTAGCGCCAGTTTTTCTTCAGGTCTTGCAATGAGAGGCCACAAAACCGCCGTAATCGATTTCGATGTTGGCTTGCGTAACCTTGACTTGATCATGGGTTGCGAACGCCGCGTGGTGTATGACTTTGTCAATGTCATCCAAGGCGAGGCCACGTTAAATCAAGCCCTCATCAAAGACAAAAACTTAGAGAACTTGTTCATCCTCCCCGCTTCTCAAACACGAGACAAGGATGCTCTTTCTAGGGAAGGTGTCGAGAAGGTCATCAATGACCTGAAAGAAATGGGTTTCGAGTACATCATCTGTGACTCACCCGCTGGCATCGAAACAGGCGCGCTGCTAGCAGCGTACTTTGCCGACGACGCATTGGTCGTGACCAACCCAGAGGTGTCTTCGGTTCGCGATTCGGATCGTATCTTGGGTATCCTCGCATCCAAGTCGCGACGCGCTGAACAAAGCGAAGAGGCTGTCAAAGAGTTTTTAGTGCTGACACGTTACAACCCGAAGCGGGTCGAAGAAGGTGAGATGCTATCGCTTAAAGATATTGAAGATATCTTACGCATCAAACTTATCGGTGTGGTGCCTGAATCTGAGTCTGTTCTTCAGGCCTCAAACCAGGGCCTGCCTGCCATCCACCTGAAGGGATCAGATGTTGCCGATGCCTACGCCGACATCGTGTCACGCTACCTAGGTGAGGAAAAGCCACTGCGCTTTACCAACTACAACAAGCCTGGTTTGTTCAAGCGACTGCTCGGAGGGAAGTGAGATGTCTTTTCTGTCATTTTTGCTCGGCCAGAAAAAGACCTCGGCAAACGTCGCAAAGGAACGTTTGCAGATCATCCTGGCCCACGAAAGAACGGGGGATTACAGTGACTCACCCGACTATTTGCCTCAGCTTCAAAAAGAACTGATTGATGTCATTTCAAAATACGTCAAGGTCGATCCAGAGGACATTAAAGTCAATCTGGAAAGACAAGGCTCATTAGAAGTGCTTGAAGTCAAAATCGAAATGCAACAAGGGTCTTGATCAGAAATCTCTCGGGATATTGGTCATAGCATCACGTATCCCGAGATTTGATGATTGCCAACATCTCTTGAAACTGAGGGTGGTCTGCACCCTCTAGCCATTCAAAAAGAACCATTTCTGCAGTGACTAGGTGTGCGCCAGCACTTTCAAGGCGTGACAGCGCAAATTCCTTGTCCATCACATGCCTAGAGCCGCAAGCATCGACCACCACCCAAACATCTAGGTCTCTAGAAATCATGCTCAAGGCGGTTTGCATGACACAAACATGTGCTTCCGAACCCGCGACCACCACTTGGCGACGTTGAGTTGGAAACAAAGCACCCGAAGAGGCTTCCCGACAGCCATCGAATTGTCGCTTGTTTAAGACAGCATTGGGGGTAGTGCTCAGACGACTCCGTAGCGGTTCGATGGTTTGTCCTAACTTTTCTGGGACATGTTCAGTCGCGTGCACTGGCACACCCAATAACTGGGCGCCTCGGGCCAATCTATCAGCAGCTTCGATCTGAGCCGTCGCGTGATTAATTGCAGGCATCAAAGAGGCCTGCATATCAATCATCAAAACCAGTGAGTGCTCGGGCGATAACCTCGAAATCACTTCAGTGCCTTAAAACGTATCCGCTTAGGCGCTGCACCCGACTCGCCAAGACGTTTTTTCTTATCCGCCTCATATTCTTGATAGTTACCATCAAAAAATTCAACCCGAGAATCACCCTCAAAGGCCAGAATATGAGTCGCTATCCGATCAAGGAACCACCGATCATGGCTGATGACCATCACGCTACCGGCAAACTCCAGCAACGCGTCCTCAAGCGCACGCAAGGTTTCAACGTCAAGGTCGTTAGAGGGTTCGTCTAGCAACAGCATATTGCCACCCTCTAAAAGTGTTTTGGCTAAGTGCAATCGGCCACGCTCGCCACCGGATAACTGACCGACCTGTTTGCTTTGATCTGTTCCCTTGAAATTAAACCGACCAAGGTAGGCTCTGGCTGGCATTTCAAATCGACCCACTGTTAACAAGTCAGCGCCGTCGGAGATGGCTTCAAACACAGACTTATCACCCGGCAACGACTCGCGCGATTGATCCACAAAGGCCAACTTAACCGTTTGTCCAATCACCACCTCACCGCTATCCGGTGTTTCTTTGCCCGATATCATGCGAAACAAAGTTGACTTACCCGCACCGTTCGGACCGATGATGCCGACAATAGCGCCTGGTGGCACTTTGAAACTTAAATCGTCGATCAACAATCGGTCGCCAAATGCTTTGCTGACATGCTTAAACTCAATGGCTTCGTTGCCCAGACGTTCAGCAACCGGAATAAAGATCTCCGAGGTCTCATTGCGCTTTTGATATTCGTGCGAGGACAATTCTTCAAACCGAGCCATACGCGCTTTGGCTTTGGATTGCCGACCCTTCGGGTTTTGGCGGACCCATTCAAGTTCTTTTCTGATGGTTTTTTGGCGAGCCGATTCGCTAGATTCCTCTTGCTTCAGGCGGGCATCCTTTTGCTCAAGCCAAGAACTGTAATTGCCTTTCCACGGAATACCATGACCGCGATCAAGCTCCAGAATCCACTCAGCGGCGTTGTCTAGAAAATATCGGTCGTGAGTCACGCCAACCACTGTTCCTGGAAATTTCTGCAAAAAGACCTCTAACCAGTCAACACTTTCGGCATCTAAGTGGTTGGTCGGTTCGTCTAGTAAAAGCATGTCAGGCTTTGACAACAGCAAGCGACAAAGGGCGACACGGCGCTTCTCACCACCGGACAATTGACCGATTTTGGCCTCCCACGGAGGCAGACGAAGTGCATCGGCAGCAATTTCCATTTGCGCGCCAATGTCATCCGAACCACTAGAAGCCGCAGCGGAGATGATCGCCTCCAACTCGGCTTGCTCAGCAGCTAAGGCATCAAAATCTGCATCAGGTTCGGCGTATGCGGCATAAACCTCGTCAAGCCTGTTACGGGCGGTAGTCACCGCGCCCAAACCCTCCTCCACCGATTCTTTGACAGTGTGCTCAGGGTTTAGCTCGGGCTCTTGCGGCAAATAGCCGATGTTCAATCCCGGCATGGGATTGGCTTCACCCTCGATCTCTTTGTCGATACCTGCCATGATTTTAAGAAGCGTCGATTTGCCCGATCCGTTCAAACCCAAAACGCCGATTTTGGCGCCCGGGAAGAACGATAACGAGATATCGCGCAAGATTTGTTTTTTTGGTGGCACGATTTTGCCAACACGGTTCATGGTGTATACGTACTGAGCCATCTGTCCTCTGCTTCGCGAAATGCTTGAAAGATAAAACATTATTGTAGGCGTTGTCGTCATTTATTATGACGGGTATGCCTAATTCTTTTGGATCGACCAAACAATGCAAGACCCTTTAATCTTTTCTGATACCGAACTCAGCATGCTGGGTAAAACTGCCGACGCTCTAAGCGCCTATATGGGTGCCGCCATTTTGGCCGAGGTGGGCAATACTGATGACGCCGACTGGGTGATTTTTGGTCGTGCGCTCTCAGACGAGACTGCACCCGAAGACGACACCGTCCACGTGCAAATTGGCGGACCTGGGTCAAATGTGCTTGGGCAAAAAGGTGGTCTAGATGTTGAAACAAACACCTATGACTGCGCATTTTTATGGGCCATTCAAATCACGGACGACCCTGAGGAACGTTACGTGCGCTTGGATCAAGAGGGTGAAGTCTTTGAGGCTGCATCCCATTTAGTCGAGCTGCTTCCTTTTAATCTCGAAGAGCCAGAAGCACCAACTGATGACGACGCACCAGAAACCAAGCAAGACGACTGAAATGCTTGAGCTTACCGGTCCTGTTGGCCGTTAGGTCTAAATATCAGCGTGTGCTACTACTGCGAACTCGCGGCTGCGATGGTAGTCACTATTCTGTCTCTAAGATCAAGCAACGGTGTGGCGAGATTTTCTTTTATGGTGCCTAGTTCGAGATCGGTATAGAGACTCATGTTTAAAACATGAACCGGTTCGTTTTCAAAAACAATCGGAGCCGCAATCGCCACGACTCTGGGTTGCCAACTCACAATGCAAACGCCAGATTGATGCAGCTCATTCACACTATGCTCAATTTCGGGTCGGACCCGATGCCAGTCTCGCGCATGCCGTAATTTCAATCGATGCATGAGCGCGTGCAGTGCCTCATCGTGCTGCGTGCTGATATAGGCACGCCCTAACGAAGTTAAGGCAGTGGGTACGCGTTGACCGGAGACTACTTTGCGCAGCGACGCGTTAGGACCAAACCGCAGCGTATCCAAATAAATCATGTCATCGTGATCCGCAATTGCCAGACCAACATTGACGTTTAGTTGGCGCGATGCCTTTTCTAACTCGTCGTGTGCCTGTTGCAAAATGAAAGAACCGCTGCGCATAGCGTATGCAAGCGCCAAGACCGTGGCATGTAATCGATATCCCCCTACACGCACGTCGTGCTGTAAAAATCCCGCCCTGACTAACGTACCAGTCAGTCGACTGACCGTTGACTTCGGTAGACCTGTGCGATCTGCGAGCTCACTATTACCGAGCACATCGATACCCGGTTTAAAGGCACGCAAAATCTCCAAACCCCTTGAAAGAGATCGGTTATCACTGGACTGACTGGGTGAATTTGCCACGGTTGAAGTATTTGCTATCCGATGAAACCAAATTGTAGACCCTAATTCCACCTGATGAAACTTCTTTGGGCTTTCTATGGGGCCTTCTTTCTGCTTGCTTTCTGCTTTCTTTCTGACCATTTGGGATCAATCAACAATGCCAATCTAATCAAATTCCATCCACTTCCATCCAATCCAATCACGCGGCGATTGTGTGTAGGGATGGCACGGTATGACAAAAGAGATATTTCAGATAAAGTCAAATCAAAAAAACGTACAAAAACAAAGAAGACGTTAGAAACACCACAAAAATAGAATGAACGGGAGACAGCATGAAGAACAGAGACGTCAGGGATCTGGTCGGTGGCTTGGCATTAATTGCCATCGGACTGTTTGCTGCGGCACATGCCCAGCAATACGAACTGGGGCAACTGCAACGTATGGGACCTGGGTACTTTCCAACAGCACTGGGTATTTTGCTTGCCATTCTTGGCGTTTTTGTCGCTATCCCCGCCCTGTTCCGTCAAGGAACCAGCATTCACATTGAGTGGAAGAGCTTGCTATGGGTCATAGTGAGCATCTTGGTATTCGCTATTTGCTTAAACAGTCTGGGATTGGTTATTACCGCGATCCTCACCGTACTCGCTGGCAGCATGGCCAGTGATTTGACTTGGCGAGGTCGATTGATCTTGTCGGTCAGTGTCGCAGCCATTACTTATCTGATTTTTGGTTTTGGGCTAGGGATGCTCATTCCCCTCTGGCCTTGGTCTTATTAAGTCGATCGACATTGAACCAACAAAAAGATCACCT
>JAWOGG010000165.1:0-7069 GCA_046497085.1 Orrella sp. | reverse complement strand
AAGCCAAAATACATGGCATGACCCAAACTGGCCATGCCACCAAAGCCCAAGATCAGATTCAGACCCACCGCAGCCAACGCAAAAATCAGCAACCGCCCAAAATAAGTCAGCACATACACATCGTTGGCTAACCAAGCGTATAGGGGCACCAAAACCAGAACCAGCAACACGCCAATCGACAGCCACTTCTGGCGCATGCTTGGTTGGAGCGATCCGGCTGAAGCCATTTCCGGTTGTGTCATACCGTTAGCCTCTTGCCCGTACGGGAAACAAACCCTCAGGCCTAAACGCCAAAACAATGGCCATCAATAAGTACACCAACATGGATGCCAAGGCTGGCCCAACAGCTGTCGCCATCGCCGGGTCAAACGTTTCACGCAACCAGATCGGTAAAAACACCCGCCCCATGGTGTCCACCACGCCCACCACCAACGCGCCATAAAAGGCGCCACGTATCGAACCGATCCCCCCGATGACCATCACCACTAGCGTCAGAATCAAAACGGGTTCTCCCATACCCGCTTCAACTGAAACGATGGGGCCGACTAAAGCACCTGCCAAGCCCGCTAATCCCGCGCCAAGCGCAAACACAAAACGGTTTAACCATGCGATGTTGACGCCAAGCGCCGAAACCATATTGCGATTACTGGCACCGGCCCGGATCAACATGCCGATCTTGGTGCGTTCGATTAAAAAATACAAACCCACCGCCACCAATAAGCCCGCCACGATAATGGCGAAACGGTAGGCGGGGTAATTAAGACCGAATAAATTGACGGCGTCAGAAAGGTAACTAGGCGCATCCATGTATATGGGGGCATTGCCCCAGATGATGCGCACCAATTCATTGCTAAACAGTACTAACCCAAAGGTTGCCAATACCTGATCAAGGTGACTGCGCCTGTGCAAGATAGATAACCCCAACTTGTCCAAGTTCCAGCCCAGTAAAAAGACCAACACCAATGATGAGAGTATCGCCAAGACAAACGAGCCGCTGTGGGTGGCGATCGTGGCAGCGAGGTAGGCTCCAAACATGTAAAGCGACCCATGAGCCAAATTCACAAAGCTCATGATGCCAAACACCAACGTCAGCCCAGCAGCCATCAAAAACAAGAGGATGCCGAACTGCAAACCGTTTAGAGCCTGCCCAAGAATTAGATTAAGCGTCACCAGACAACCGTCTTACAGCGGACACTGACTCACATATGAATCTGGGTGTGCTGGCAAGGTCTTTTGCAGGGTCTTGTGTGACACACGACCCTTGGCATCTGGCGCAACTTCAAACACGTACATATCGTGAATTGGAAAGCCATTCTTATTGAATTCAAACTCACCGCGCACCGAATCGAATTCCGCCTTGCGCAATGCTGTCATCAGTGCTGCTTTGTCTTGATACTGATCACCCACTTGCTCAACCGCGCCATCTAACAAAAGGGCGCCATCGTAGGCTTGGGCTGCATATTGTGAGGGAATGCGATCGTACTTCGCTTCAAATGCTTCCACGAACTTTTTGTTGGCTGGATTATCGAAGTCAGCGCCCCAGAACGAGCCTGAAATGGCACCCACAGCCGTTTCTTTCAATGCCGGTAGAGTCGTGCCGTCAAAGCTAGACACTGACAACAAAGGGATGTCACCCAACAAGCCTGCCTGACGGAACTGCTTGATAAAGTTAATACCCATACCACCGGGATAAAACACGTATACCGCGTCTGGATTGGCTGCCTGCAGTTGGGCGATCTCAGCCGAATAGTCCGGTTGGTTAACTCGCGTGTAAACCTCACCGGCAATGTCACCTTTGTAATAACGCTTAAAACCGCCAACAGCATCTTTACCTGCTTGATAGTTTGGCGCCATTAAGTAGACGTTTTTGTAGCCGCGGTCTGTGGCATATTTACCGACACCTTCAGCTTGTTGGTCGTTTTGATATGACACGAAGAAAAAATTGGCCGCGCATTGTTCGCCAGCTAATGGTGCTGGCCCGGCATTCATACCCATAAAAATGGCATCAGAATCAGCCAAGGGCTTAGCAATGGCCATCATGACATTAGAAAACGTCACACCAGCAACAATGTCCACCTTATCGCGCTCAATGAATCGATTGACCGTCTGCACAGCCAAATTTGGCTTGAGTTGATCGTCTTCACGGATGACTTCGACATCGACACCACCGAACTGACCACCCGAATGTTCTAGTCCCAGCATGAAGCCGTCATACATGTCTTGGCCCAAAGCGGCTGCAGGCCCAGAAAGCGTCGCCATAAAACCAATTTTTAATTGAGCGTTGGCAGCACCGCCCCACATCAGGGCGCCTGCTACCACTGCCGCAGATGCCCCGCGAATAAACATTGAAGTTTTAAGCATGAAAGTCTCGTCTTTGGTTGATTTAATGGCACGTCACCATTCTTTGGGTCACACACCAACTTGTGACACATCATAAACCGGTCACTACTTAAGTGACGGCTCAATCGCTGCGAGACCACCCAAAACGGGGCAATTTGATCACTGCACTTACAGCAAACTGACAAAACTATCATGCAACGCACCATTTATTGCTGCGTATTGCCTTTATTTCGCTGACTTAAGCGAAAACCCCAATTGCTCAAAAAAACCTGACGTTTGATGATCGATACGTGGTTATTAAGAAAATATTAATCCATCAATTGGTGTTTGGAGACAACGCATGAAAACGCTTGAAAAAGAAACGAAGGCCGTCCCAACCGAAAAGAGTGAGACAGCCTCATCACGTCGTAAGTTTTTTAAGAAAGCCGGTACGGTTGCGGCAGCTGCCCCATTGGCCGGATTTCCTATGATTTCTGTGGCTCAGTCGCCGATCGTTATGAAGATGCAAGGTGCCTGGGGTGCCAACGACATCTTTAACGAGATGGCTGAAGAATACGTCAAACGCGTCAACGAAATGGCTGGCGGCCGTCTACGGATTGATTTCCTCGTCAGTGGATCTGTCGTCAAAGCCTTTGAAATGATGGACGCTGTCAGCAAGGGTGTGTTGGATGCGGGTCACCAAGTGTCTGCTTACTGGTATGGCAAATCTAAGGTTGCTTCATTGTTTGGTACCGGCCCAGTCACAGGTGCAAACTCTGACCAGATGCTCGGCTGGATTCAGCGCGGTGGTGGCATTCAACTCTACGATGAGTTGCTAAAAGAACTCAACCTAAACATCAAAGGCTTCTTTGCCTTCCCAATGCCACCTCAGCCGCTGGGCTGGTTCAAGCAGTCGCCTCCTAAAAATGGCGATGAGATGAAAGGCTACAAGTACCGTACCGTGGGTTTGGCCACCGACTTGATGCAAGAGCTCGGCATGAGCGTGACCCAGTTGCCTGGCGGCGAAATCATGCCCGCTATGGAACGCGGTGTGATTGATGCTTTTGAATACAACAACCCGACCTCTGACCGCCGCTTTGGTGCTCAGGACGTGGCTAAGTACTACTCAATGGGTTCCTTCCACCAAGCGACGGAATACTTCGAGATCATCTTCAACAAAACCAAGTACGACGCCTTGTCACCAGACCTGCAAGCCATCTTGCAATACGGTGCTGAAGCCGCCTCGTCATCCAACACCTGGACGGCCATGGACAACTACTCGACTGACTTGCAAAAGCTCATCGTTGAGGACAAGGTCCGTGTCAGCAAGACGCCTAAGGCCGTCTATGACGCGCAGTTGGCTGCTTGGGACAAGTTGATTGCCCAGCTTGAGGCTGAAGACCCATTCTTTAAGAAAGTCTTCGCATCACAATTGGACTGGGCGCGTCGAGTGGCTTACTACGGCTTCTTGGCATCGGCCGACGATAAGGCAGCTTACGAGCACGTCTTTAAGACCAAGTTGCCATTCTAAGGATCAGCTGCAGCAAACGGCCGGACCCTGTCCGGTCGGTCCTTAGCCAGTGAAAAGACCGCTGCTAGTCGGCGGTTTTTTTTAATTGCGGAGATAGAAACATGATCGGGTACATCCGATGGGTAGACAGCCTCTCGAAAGCGTTGGGGCACGCGTTTGGTTGGTGCATTGTGATGCTTACCCTGGGCACCAGTTACGAAGTGTTCATGCGTTACGTACTCAATGACCCCACCTCTTGGGCGTATGACATGAGTTACATGTTTTACGGTGCCCTTTTCATGATGGCCGGTGCCTACACCTTGTCAAAAAATGCCCACGTGCGTGGTGATTTTCTGTACCGCAAATGGCAACCCCGCACGCAGGCGAAGGTTGAACTGGTGCTGTACTTTTTGTTTTTCTTACCCGGTATTTTGGCGCTTGTGATCACGGGCTTTTTATATGCGCTGCAGTCCGTGTCAATTTTGGAGGTCAGCGTGAACAGCCCCGCTGGCGTGCCAGTCTGGCCACTAAAAGTCGTGATTTTTGTTTCAGGACTGAGCATGTTGCTCGCCGGAACCGCCGAAATATGTCGTTGTCTCGTTTGCATCAAAACAGGTAAATGGCCTAGCCGTGACGACGATGTCAAAGAATTAGAAGAGGTGTTACTTGAAACCTATGGCACCGACCCGGGAGCAAAAAAATGAGTGATCCTATCATTGCGCTCTTCATGCTCGGGCTCTTTATTTGCTTTATTTTCCTTGGATTTCCGATCGCTTTCACGCTCATGGCAATGGGCGTGGGCTTTGGATTTTATGCGTATTACAACCCAGCCGTGGGATTCTTGGACAACAACATCTTTTATTTGTTGGTGCAAAACACATTCAGTGTGATGAGTAATGACGTTCTCATCTCGATACCGCTGTTTTTGTTCATGGGTTACATCATTGAACGCTCTAATATCCTGGAAAAACTGTTTGAAAGCTTACAAATAGCAATGCGACATTTGCCAGGCTCAATGGGCTTGGCGGCGTTGGTAACTTGCGCACTTTTCGCAACAGCTACCGGCATTGTTGGCGCTGTGGTCACACTGATGGGATTGCTGGCATTGCCATCGATGCTTAAAGCCGGCTATGACAAAAAACTATCAAGCGGCATCATCGCGGCTGGCGGCACCTTGGGGATTCTGATCCCTCCCTCTATTATGCTGATCGTCTATGCCGCCACGGCTGGCGTTTCAGTGGTCAAACTGTACGCAGCCGCCCTCATTCCCGGTTTTCTGCTGGCTAGCTTATATCTCGTTTATATCGTTTTAAGGGTGGTGATCAATCCGAAGTTGGCGCCTAAGCCCAAAGGCGTTGACGATGTCAACTTTTTGAAGGGACTTAAGCTGCTAATAACGGCTTTTTTCCCACTCGCCTTTTTGATTATCGCGGTGCTTGGTTCCATTTTGTTTGGCTTGGCCACGCCAAGTGAGGCGGCCGCCATGGGCGCCTTGGGTGGCATTGTTTTGTCTGTCGCTTATCGGGCTTTTACTTGGGACCGCTTGCGTGAGTCGGTCTACCTCACCGCAAAAACCACCGCCATGGTTTGCTGGCTATTCGTCGGCTCGTGGACGTTCTCTTCAGTGTTTTCATATCTGGGTGGCGAGGGACTGATTGAGCATTTCGTCATGTCGATGAACTTGAGCACACTGCAGTTTCTGATCATGGCTCAGCTCATCATCTTTATCCTTGGCTGGCCCCTCGAATGGAGTGAGATCATCATCATCTTCGTGCCGATCTTTTTACCGATGCTGGCCGCCTTTGATGTCGATCCTATTTTGTTCGGGCTACTGATCGCGATCAATTTACAGACATCGTTCTTGACGCCTCCAATGGCCATGTCGGCTTACTACCTAAAAGGGGTCGCTCCGCCTGGTGTTGAGCTATGGGATATTTTTAAAGGTTGCTTCCCATTCCTAGGCATGGTGCTATTGACCTTGGTGCTGGTATATGTACAACCAAAGATTGTGTCTTACTTGCCCGATCTGCTTTACAACACCGTCGATGAATCAGAGCAGACGCCGCGCGAAGAAGGCGTCATCGATCCCTCATTCTTTATGCAGGCCAATTGATTTATGAGTAATGACACCATCGCTATTCCTGAGCTCACCGCTGCCACCATCAGTCAGATGGTGCGCGACGGCCAGCATACCGCTGAGACATTGGCACAGCAGTTCTTGACCTACGCCAAACCGTTAGAAGAGAAGCTGCATGCCTTTGCTTACCTCAACGACGAAGCGGTATTGACACAGGCCCGCATCCTGGATCAGGGGCGTGCCCGTGGCGGTGAACTCGGCAGCCTTGCTGGTGTACCCATTGGCCTTAAAGACGTTGTTGATACGTTTGATATGCCCTCAGAATTCGGTTCCGCTAGCCTCGCGGGTCGACAACCCAACTGGGATGCCAAGGTTGCCAAACTACTGAGAGCGCAAGGCGCTGTTATCTTTGGTAAGACCGCAATGCCGGCGTTTTGTTTGGGCCAGCCTGCAGCCACCCGCAACCCCCACAACCTTGAGCACAGCCCCGGCGGCTCTTCGAGTGGTAGTGCCGCTGCTGTTGCGGCTGGGATGCTACCTGTGGCCATCGGTACTCAAACGGCAGGGTCGGTGATACGCCCAGCGTCCTTTTGTGGTGTGATCGGTTTCAAACCCACGCGCGGGCTGATTTCACGCGATGGATTGCAACCGCTTTGTGAAACGATTGATCAAGTGGGTGTCTTTGGGCGCACGATAGAAGACGTGGCGCTGGTTGCGCAAACCTTGATTGCCACTGATGAGAACGACCCCTCAACCAAAGGTGTCCTGCCGCGTAACCTTGTTAATGTCGCCTTGTCTGATCCGCCCTTCAAACCCAAGTTTGTGTTTGTTAAAACACCGTTTTGGGATCAGATGGACCCGGAAACAAGCGAAGCGTTTGAGGCGTTAGCCGAATGCTTTGGCGAAGAAATGCAGACCGTGCAGCTGCCCTCTGTGGCGAACCAAGCCATTGATAATCTGCGTCTCATCATGGATGCTGAATTCGCCACAGCCATGGATGACCACATGATCCACTCCGGCGGTGAGGTTGACGCCCGCACTCGAGATGTAGTGGCACGTGGCCGACAGGTGAACGCATGCGATTACCTAAAGGCAAAACGTGCCATTGAACCTGTTTGTGCCGGTTTTAATGAGTTTTTTGAGCACTTCGATGCCATCCTAAC
>JAWOGG010000128.1:0-10898 GCA_046497085.1 Orrella sp. | reverse complement strand
GAGTACCTCCAATTTCACTGCGGCTGTCGCATTGTTAGCGATCCCTCGCAGGCCAGTTTCGCCTTCGCCACAGACTTCAGCTCGCTACCACCCCTAGAGCATTTCAAGCTCGGCACTGATGAAGAGCCCGAAGACTCAACCACCCTGATTGTCGGCGTCTCTGAGCTGGCTGTCGGTAACAACCTCGTCCTAACGGGACCTGGCATTGAAACCGAACACCACTTGATTGCCACTGGATTTAACGATTCACGAGTTTCGCAGCGTGCAGCCATAGCAGCCCTTTTTCCGCGCGGACTTGATTTGTTTCTAACCTGCGAGCAACAGGTTGCGGGCATTGCGCGCACCACACAAATCAAAACGGTTAGGAGCTAATCATGTACGTTTCGGTGAAAGGTGGAGAACGCGCCATTGATAACGCCCATCGTTGGCTCGCTGAGCAACGCCGTGGTGATCAGACGGTAACTGAGCTAACGCTCGCGCAGATCGCAGAGCAACTATCGGGCAGTGTGGATCGCGTGATGTCCGAAGGTTCACTTTACGACCGCGAGCTCGCTGCACTCGCGATCAAACAGGCGCGCGGTGACCTGATCGAAGCGATTTTTCTGATCCGCGCTTACCGCAGCACTTTGCCACGCTTTGGTTCAACTGAACCGATTGGCACCGACAAAATGTGCATTCGTCGGCGTATCTCTGCCACTTTCAAAGACGTACCGGGAGGCCAGATTCTTGGGCCTACCTTCGATTACACGCATCGTTTACTTGACTTTACGCTCGCGGCAGGCGGTGATGTGCCACCCGCATCACTTGCCGATGAACCGATACAGGAGGGCATGCCTCGGGTGGTGGAATTGCCAGGCAATGACCAACTGATCGAGTCAGAGATCGCCGACGACACTCAGGACGTTGGCGACATCACCCGCGAACCCTTTCGCTTTCCTGCCAATCGCGATGTCCGCTTGCAAGCCTTGGCTAGAGGAGACGAAGGCTTTCTCTTATCGTTGGGTTACTCCAGCCAGCGCGGCTACGGTCGTAACCACCCATTCGTTGGCGAAATACGGTTGGGTGAAGTCGCGGTAGAGTACACACCCCCCGAATTGGGATTTGCTATTGAACTCGGCGACATCACGGTGACCGAGTGCCAAATGGTCAACCAGTTTCATGGCTCCGAACAACACCCACCACAATTTTCCAGGGGCTATGGACTGACATTCGGCCATGGCGAACGCAAGGCCATGAGCATGGCCCTTGTTGACCGTGCCTTGCGTAGCAAGGAACTCGGTGAGACAGCCGAAGCGCCTGTACAGGATGAAGAATTCGTTCTCTATCACTGCGACAACATTCAAGCCACCGGATTTGTGGAGCACTTAAAGCTGCCGCATTATGTCGATTTTCAGTCTGAGCTTGCGATGTTGCGCCGCTTGCGCGAAACGGCCTCTACGCAAACCGAACATCAATCTCAAGAACAAGAAAACAAAGAAAACGAAAGCAAAGAACAAGACAACAAAGAAAAAGAAGGTATCCATCATGACTGAGACTGGCTATAACTTCGCCTATCTCGACGAACAGACCAAACGCATGATTCGCCGAGGTCTACTTAAAGCGGTCGCGATTCCTGGACATCAGGTGCCGTTTGGCTCCCGTGAAATGCCTCTGCCTTACGGCTGGGGCACAGGGGGCATCCAAATAACCGCTGCCATATTAGGCCAAAGTGATGTGCTCAAAGTGATTGACCAAGGCGCTGACGACACCACCAATGCCGTATCGATACGTCGCTTCTTTGCCCGTACAGCTGGCGTTGAAACGACAGAGCAAACCAAACAAGCCACGGTCATTCAAACGCGGCACCGTATTCCAGAAGTCCCGCTCAGTGAGGGTCAAACGCTGGTTTTCCAGGTGCCCATTCCTGAACCATTGCGGTGGTTAGAGGCAAGCGAAAGACAGACTCGTGCGATGCACGCACTACAAGAGTACGGCATTATGCGCGTCTCGCTGTACGAGGACATCGCTCGTCATGGCCGGATCGCCAAAACCTATGACTACCCCGTCATGGTCAGTGATCGCTACATCATGAGCCCAAGTCCAATTCCCAAATTTGACAACCCAAAGCTTGATCAATGCCCCGCGTTGCAACTATTTGGGGCAGGTCGTGAGCGTCGTCTTTATGCCGTGCCACCATATACAAAAGTCAAAAGTCTTGACTTTGATGACCATCCGTTTGAGGTTGAGTCTTGGGACCAACCCTGCGCACTGTGCGGTAGCACTTCAGGATATTTAGATGAGATCATCACCGATGATGCCGGCACCCGACTAATGGTTTGTTCTGACACTGATTACTGCAGCCAACAACAAGCCATCTCAACCCGTGCAACGACCTCACAAGGAGACCTATCGTGAGCGAATTGCCTATGAGCGAAATGGTGCTGCGCGTTCAAAATCTCGAACACCGCTACGACAGTCAGATCGGTTGTCAAGACGTCAGTTTTGAGTTGCATCCTGGTGAGGTGCTGGGCATTGTCGGCGAGTCTGGAGCCGGTAAAAGCACCTTGCTCAAATGTCTGGCCACTGAAATCGAGCCAACGGCGGGTACCGTCGAGTACCGCGGTCGTGACGGCTTCATTCAAGATATTTTCAAACTATCAGAGGCACAGCGACGCCTTCTGTTAAGGACCGAATGGGGCATTGTTCACCAAAATCCACGTGACGGTCTTCGGATGAGTGTCTCGGCTGGCGGTAACGTTGGCGAACGCTTAATGGCCGTTGGCGATCGCCATTACGGACAAATCCGCGAGCAGTCCGCGCACTGGCTGCAACAAGTTGAAATTGAATTAAACCGCATCGATCAAATGCCAAAGACTTTTTCAGGGGGCATGCAGCAACGTGTGCAAATCGCCCGCAACCTGGTGACACGTCCACGACTGATGTTTATGGACGAACCCACTGGAGGACTCGACGTGTCGGTGCAAGCACGCTTGCTGGATCTTCTTCGCCGGTTAGTCGACGAGTTAAACCTATCAGCGATTATCGTCACCCACGACTTGGGGGTGGTCCGCTTGCTGGCACACCGACTTTTGGTAATGCAAGGTGGTCGTGTGGTTGAGCAGGGTTTAACCGATCAAGTATTGGATGACCCGCAACACCCCTACACGCAATTACTCGTGTCTTCAATCTTACGCGCGTAATGGATCAAATCATGCAACCAAACAATCAACTCATGCTCGAGGTTCAAAACCTCGGAAAGCAATTTCAACTACATATGCAGGGTGGGGTCTACATTCCCGTTCTAGAAAACGTATCCATGTCCGTGTACGCTGGACAGTGTCTAATCCTGACAGGAAGCTCAGGCTCCGGTAAGTCGACTCTGTTGCGATGTTTGTACGGCAATTACTTGGCGCAACAGGGACACATACGGGTTTCCCATCGTGGTGAGTTCGTCGATTTAGTGGGTGCCGCACCTCATCTCATACTCGCTGTTCGACGAGACACCATCGGCTATGTCAGTCAGTTCTTAAGGGTGATCCCACGAGTCAGCACGATTGATTTGGTCATGGAGCCGCTGTTAAAACGCGGCGTCGAACACGCCCAAGCACTCGAACAGGCTCAAGCGTTACTCAGTCAACTCAACATTTCAAAAAAACTCTGGTCTCTTGCCCCAAGCACTTTCTCTGGCGGCGAACAGCAACGTGTCAATATTGCGCGCGGAATGATCGCCGATTACCCCGTTCTACTGCTCGATGAGCCAACTGCTTCACTTGACGCTGACAACCGAAAAGTTGTGATCAGCCTGATAAAGAAGGCGATGGATCGCAACACCGCTGTGATTGGTATTTTCCATGATGCAGAGGTTCGTGAGGCGGTTGGCACTAACCATTACGACGTTCAACAAGCAAGGATTGCCGCATGAATAGCCAAATCGAAACCATTCTTGATAACGCCCAAATCGTTCTCGACAGTGAGGTAATCGACGGCCATATCGTCATGCAAAAAGGCAAGATCAGCGCCATTGGTCACGGCCGTTCTGGAGTCGCTGCCGCACAGGATATGGATGGTGACTACCTTGTCCCTGGACTGATCGAAGTACACACTGACAATGTAGAACGCCATCTGGTGCCACGCCCTGGTGTCCGATGGCCAACAATGCCTGGCATTCTCGCGCACGACGCGGACATTATCAATGCGGGAATTACCACTGTGCTTGATGCCGTTGCGTGTGGCAGTGATTACGGTAAAGAATATCGACGTGATATCTGTGAAGCCGCCGTACAGGGTATTGATCAAGCGCGAAGCGCTGGTTACTTGCGCGCCGATCATTTGCTGCACCTGCGGTGTGAAATCGCAGCCGAAGACATGGCCAACACTTTCGACCACTGCATCGATAACGAGATGGTTAAGTTAGTCTCAATCATGGATCACACACCAGGCGCGCGACAATTCACTAGCCTAGAAAAGTTTGCCGAGTACTACAAAGGCAAGCATGGCATGAGCGACGCACAGCTGGCCGAAATGATCGAAAAAAGAACTGAAATTCAGTCTCAATTTGGGCCCAAACATAGAGAACATGTTGTTTCCGGTAGCCGCGAGCGCGGCATTCGATTGGCGAGCCATGATGACGCGACACTGCAACATATTGAAGAGGCCGTCTCCCTAGGCGTCACGATTAGCGAATTCCCAACGACTATCGAAGCGGCACAAGCGGCTCGCCAGCATGGACTCTCCACCATCATGGGCGCACCGAATATGGTGAGGGGCAAATCCCACTCGGGAAACATTGCCGCGCGTGAGTTAGCCGATCTGGGGTTATTGGATGTTTTTTCTTCAGACTACGTCCCCGTGAGCCTGATGCAGGCGGCGTGGTTGTTGCACGCCCAAAATGGCTTCACGCTCCCAGACGCCTTCAAGGTCGTTTCAGCAAACCCGGCACGCATGCTTGGATTAACCGATTGCGGCAGCATAGCGCTCGATAAACGGGCAGACATTGTGCGCGTCTTAAAAGCACCACACGGTGCAGTGGTGAGACGCGTTTGGAAAGACGGGAATCAAGTCGCATGAGTAAGCAAATAGGCACACGCTACGCCATCTACTACACACCCGCACCCGATAGCATCTTATGGCAATTGGTCAGTGCTTGGCTTGGTCGAGACTCGCACTTGAACCAAGCTGTTGATCGTCCAGATGCTCTCGGTCTTTCCCTTGAGGATCTCAACACAGCAACCGCTAAGCCTGCCCGCTATGGTTTCCATGCCACATTGGTGGCACCCTTCGAATTAGCAGAAGGTCTTAGCGAGAACGATCTAGCCTCATCAATGGCCGAGTTCTGTCAGGAGCGGTCAGCATTTAGTACTCGTCTCAAGGTCGATCGGCTCGATGACTTTATCGCTTTGGTTCCTGCAGCGCCTAATAACAAACTAGACACGATGGCTGCCGCGTGCGTTCAACACTTTGATTCGTTTCGCGCGCCATTGTCAGCGCACGATCTCGCCCGGCGTGACTCACCGCACTTAAATGAACTAGAAAAAAGTCTATTGCGCCGCTGGGGCTACCCTCACGTGCTTGAGGCCTTCCGATTTCATCTGTCTTTGACGGATTCGGCGCCTGAGTCATCTTTAGAGCGTCTAGAACCCGCACTTAAAACGTTGTTAGCTGAATCACTTGAAGAGCCGACTAAAATTGATGGGCTGACCCTATCTAAGCAACCTGACCGTGAGAGTCCTTTTCACACAATTGCTCGTCAAGCATTCAAACCTACATAATTGGCGTGCTTCTCTTATCGCTTTTATGAGGGTTTTAAACGAGACTAAAGCAACTTATCTGCCGTTGTGCACTGATGCATCGGATACAATCTCGACGCAATCAGTCTGTTGGGGCCTCTACTTTTGATCATCATTTCTGTCTTTGTTGCGCTTTTTGCTCGCCTGGTGTCGCTAGGGCTTTATCCGTTAACTGATCCCACTGAAGGACGATACGCCGAAATTGGCCGGCGTATCGTTGAGTCGGCTGATTGGGTGACACCATGGCTGTCACCTGGTGTGCCGTTTTGGGGAAAACCACCACTGTCGTTTTGGATGACAGGCAGCAGTCTCGGACTTCTAGGCGAGTCTGCGTTTGCCGCCCGCTTGCCTCACTTTCTAGCTGGCGTTCTGATAGTGTGGATCGTCTATGACATGTTCAAACGTCAAGGACTCGATAAGGCAGGCACTTACGCAGTCGCACTGATCACTGGTAGCGTTATTTTTTATATTTCGAGTGGCACGGTAATGACCGATGCCGCTCTCGCGCTGGGATGCGCTTTGGCCATGCGTGGCTTTTGGTTGGCAATCAACGGGCCAACCCACCATCGCAATCGTGAGTGTTACCTGTTTTTTATCGGTATCGCCATTGGCCTATTGGCCAAAGGTCCCGTGATCTTGGTATTGAGCGTGGCACCGATCGGCCTTTGGACGCTTTATGCGCGTCAGTTAAAAACCGTGTTTGTTGACCTTCCCTGGATCCGCGGGATGGTTCTCATGCTCTTGATCACCCTACCTTGGTATGTCTTGGCAGAGCTTAGGACACCAGGGTTCCTTGAATACTTTATCGTCGGGGAGCATTGGGATCGCTACCTACAAAAGGATTGGGCGGGTGATCTGTACGGCAAAGGCCATGGTCGACCACTCGGCTTCATTTGGCTCTTCGGTTTGATAGCGATGCTGCCTTGGACCATTTTGTTGCCTTTGTTGGCTTGGCGCACCCGCCGCGCCCCTCGCGATGAAACACCGACGCTATATCGGTCCACGCTGGTTTACTTTGGGTTGAATGGGCTTTTTTTACTGGCGTTCTTTTCTTTATCAAGTAATGTACTTATTAGTTACACCTTGCCTGCCGTCGCCCCATTGGCGTGCTTAGCAGCGGTATGGTTGTCTCGTCGTCAAGCGTATAAAACCATCACTAGAACTTTGGTTGCTGGTGTGGTGTTCACCATGGCACTTAGCCTGACAGCCGTTGGGTACATTGGTCTAACTGACGAGCACAAAAAAATCTCAACTGAGGTGCTCATCGAAACCTGGAAACGCAATGCTCAGTCCGGCGAGCCATTGTATTTTTACCCTTGGATCCCTCAGTCCTCAAAGTTCTACACCGGCGGTAAGGCTCGTTTATTCACTAAAATCGATGAGATTGAAGCGACAACAGATTCGGGCAAAGCGTTTTTCATTGCGCTCAATGATGATCAGCTGCGGTCTTTGCCTGAGACATTACAAAACCGTTTAGGCAATGCCGTCAAAATCGGTAAGTACACATTGTTTGAGATGAATGACCCAGAAACGCGCCAATAAACACTTTGGTTGTCTAACGCACACCCAAGATCCAACCCTCGATGGCGGCGAGTGCCTTCACTTCTTCAGATAACGCTGGTTGCAATGCATCTATCAGGCTGCCGTCCTGATCAGACTCACAAAGCCAACGGGCAATACTGTAAGCATCATGTTGATCAGGCGTTCGGCCCTCCTCATCAAATAAGGTCTTGTATAGCGCCGGATAGGCTTCTAGTACCACCGAATGACCCAAGGGAATACTCCACCCATCAAACGGCCAAAAGTGCAGGTGAGGCCCAAGTTGTTGTGATCGAAGAAAGTTAAGCCAAGGCAAACCCGCGTGTGTGGACTTAGCCACGGAGCCTTGCACATCAAAATGAAAGACCGACTTGCCGCGACAGCGTATTTCACACTGCCGTCTCCAGCGAGGATTCCCTGAGCGGTGAATACCTTTTCCGACACGCCCCTCGCGGATAAACTCAACGCGGGTATCCGCTTGATCGGTTGGCCAGTGCGACTGAAAGTCGTCTAAGAACAACTGCCAATCAAGCGGCAAACTATGCGCTTCGAAGTAGGCTAATGGAAATGAAAAGCCATGATCTATCCCGACCACTGTCGGGATACCATCAGTCAGTTTTTTAGCTAGCCAATCGGCAATACCTTGACGGCTCCAATATTTACGGCCACCTGCGGGTGGCGTAATCTCTTGGGCGTCGCCTTCAAGTGTGGCAACGTAAACCCGCAACCCTTTGAGACTGGTAGTCGGTGTGGCAGCTCCTGAATAATCGATACCTATGTAGCGGCTGAAAAAGGCCATCCACGACTTCCTTGAAAAGTCGTAACGTTAAACGACCCAGTTGATTTCGTCGACATTCTCGATGTCATGTACGACCCCGCCCTGCGTGATCTGAACGTGTACGTCTGAAACCACGTCACCATTGCCGTCTTTAAAGACAATGCTACGTCCCGCTTCATCAAGTTCGTACGTAATACCACTAGCACCAGCGTCCTCAACAATTGAGAACGTCCAGCCCTGATCACCTGAACCACCATAGGCACCTTGTATTTCAACAATATCAGTCCAGGCGCCGCTTGTACTTTCGGACCCTGACAAGCCCATCATGGTCTGTGAGTCCAATTCGCGATAAAAGGCCGATTCACCCTCTTCAATGGGGTTTGCGTTATCTACAATGAGTTCATAGGTTTCGCCACCACTCGTGATTGAGAGGACCGACTGAGATCCTGCACCCTCTGAACTATCTATTTGGACGATATTTTCTAGATCAGTCGCTCCCGCTAACAGACCACTAAAATCCACCACATCACCGTCAACACTGCTAAAGTCAACAATCCGCTCGGACTCTACACTGGTACTGGTAGGCAAGTCGTCCAAACTGTCGTAGGCAAATGTATCAGCACCAGCACCACCCGCTAGCTGATCGGCACCGCCACCCCCTGTGATCGTGTCATCGCCTGAACCACCAACAATAACATCAGCCCCAGAGGTACCAGCAATCGCTTGATCCGTCACCTCGGCACTTTGATCAAACGCTGTTGTTGCAACCGTAAACTGATCTGTTGCCTGATCGCCATCTTTATCAGTGAGGGTTGCCGCAAATTCGAACTGAACGCCAATATCTATGGCTTTGACCACAGTTGCAAAGTCAAAACTCAATTTCACGTCGGTTGCGTTATAAAACAAATTGCCACTATTACCCTTTTCTTCGGTACTAAATCCCGACACTACATCCAAAGAGTCAATAGAACTCCAACCAGTTGGCAACCCTACCGTGTAATCAGCCGCACCTTCAGGGACATAAACAGTTCCGGCCACGCCAGCGATGGCCGTCAAGATCAAAGTGTTAGAGACCGGTTCGTTAGAATTATCACGACCATGAACAGTAAGATGCAACACGTCGGTTTCATCCCAGCTCGGCTTATTCTTGTCAGTAAGTAAATTAAGGGTAATGGCGCTAGCCGAACCTTCTGGATTGAAGTTAATGAACTGCGACTCAAAAGAACTTCCTTTTTTGCCGACTTCTGAGACCAGCGTTCCTTCGGCGCTAACACCAATACTTTCAGAGCTCACTTGTACCGTACTACCCACGTATTGTGTTGTAACCACGGATCCGAGCGCATTTTCACCAACGAGTGCAATATCAGAGCTGCCAGCTGTAATGGAGACATTAGCAGAAACATTGGTTGAATCTGATTCAACATCCACATATGAAATATCAACAGAAGCTCCAACGCGGGGCGTCTCGTTTTGGTTACCGTCCAACAAAGGCACATATTCGGAAGCTGAAACCACTACCGGCGTTGTTTCAATCTGCTGCACCGGTTCATTAAGGGATAGCTGATAGTTAAATACACCACCCTGACCTTGCGTCAACACCAAATCATACGTAATCGTTTTTGGGTCGTTTATCATGGGATCGGCGCTACTGTTGTAACTAAACGAACCCGAATAACTACTGGTTGAAGCACTAGATGACACTAAGGACAATGAATGATCGCTAGGTGGTACCAAGACACCATCCACGTACAGTGCACTGACCAACAACTCACTGACTAAATCTGAAAGTACGCCAGAGTCACCATATTGATCAGCACCCACGCTTGCTTGCCATGTGCCCGAGAGGGACGTTGAGCCAACGTTATCAATCGCATCAGAAGCGTTAATGGATGGACCATCGTCAAGAAACTCGATCAACTTTCCAAGACCGATTGAACCTGTCTCGACGCCGTCAACAGTCTTAACGAGCTCAATGATGTTCTCTCCGGATAGCATTACCGAGTCGTCGGAATCAGTTGTTGATGGGTGTTCCAACGATCTAAGCTGATTGAGCGATACCGTGCCGGAAGCGTCAACCGACATCGTAAATGCGAGCAGCTCAGACGGATTGGCGATGTAACCCTCGACACCACCGTCTACTGTCCCACGAAGAAGCACAGGTTCTCCGGTCAATCCGTCTATCACACCGCTGTTTATCCCCTCACCCTGAACCGCCAATTCAAAGTCAACAACACCGACTGTCGTATCCTCAAACGCTGCCGCTAATGATGAAGTCACCGTGACCGGTAGATCCGATTCTTCTGTGGTCAGTGTATCAACAAGAAGGTCAGAAATGGTCACCGTAGCCGTTGCGCTACCGTAGGCAAATTGAGCTGGGGCTATCTGAAGATCTTCGAATATCTGGGAACCGACCACCCCGCCCAGAGCAACAGATAAGCTCTCATCACCTTCAAGTTTTCCGTCAACCGAAGTCTGCACCACAAAATTCGCTTCGCTTTGACCACCAGCTATAACAACTGATGTCGGTAAGGCCCCAAAGACATCCTCTGCGTCAGCATCACCAGACCAGAGCAATTGAACCTCAAGGGAATTGTCTGGCAGCGTTGTGATTGCATTGCCCGCCTCATCCATAAGGCTGACCGTATAAGTCAGTGTTGAAGCCTCAGTAACGTCTGTGTTACTCACACTAATCACAGCATACGTGGTGTCCACGGTGTCACTCACCACCACGCTCGCCGTGTCGGTGATGTCCAGGGCTTCGTAATTACCACCCGTGGACGACGTCACGCCAACGGTCAGCGTCTCGCCATCCGCAT
>JAWOGG010000062.1:0-3713 GCA_046497085.1 Orrella sp. | reverse complement strand
ATAGCATTGGTTCTGTTTCGATGCTAGTTAAGACGGCTTCAATCAAGCAGGCGAGTTAAGTCGCGCGAGTTTTTATCAGTTCTGAACACAATAGGATGCTCATTGCGCCCTTCTTTTGGTTTGGCAGCATGTGCTTGATGGATCGCTTGCGTAATGACGTCGTGTTTGGGGGATTTAGAACAAACAGGATCTGCCGCTGCCGCATCGCCGGTCAGAAGGTAGGCTTGGCATCGACAGCCACCAAAGTCCTTCTCTTTTTCAGAACAAGAACGACAGGGTTCTTGCATCCAGTCGAACCCTCTAAAAAAATTGAACGCTTTGCTGTCATACCAAATGTCACTGATAGAGAACTCTTTGACATTGGGAATGTCGAGTCCGGGTAGTTCTCGTGCGTTATGGCAGGGTAAGGCCGCGCCATCTGGCGCAATATCAAGAAAAACCGAACCCCAGCCATTCATACATGCCTTTGGCCGTTCCTCGAAATAATCCGGGGTGACAAACAGAAGTTTGCATTGCTTTCCAATGACTTCGCGATAGCGGTTGACGGTCGCCTCTGCTTGAATGATTTGATCGTGTGTTGGCAGAAGGTGGTCACGATTTTTAAGTGCCCATCCATAATATTGAGTGTTCGCAAGCTCAATGTATTCGGCACCAAGTTCGAGTCCCATGTCGATGATCTTATCGATATGGTCAATGTTTTGTCGGTGAAGGACGACGTTAAGAACCATCGGATAGTCGTACTGTTTGATCAACCCAGCAACTTTCTTTTTCAAATCAAAGGTTTTTGTGCTGCTTAAAAAGTCATTGATCTCTTTCGTAGAGTCTTGAAACGACAGTTGGATGTGATCTAGTCCGGCTTGTTTAAGTGAGGCGATGCGTTTTTCATTAAGACCAACACCGGAAGTGATGAGATTGGTGTAGAAGCCCAGTTCCCGGGCGTGAGCAACAAGCGTATCCAAATCATCACGAAGCAAAGGTTCGCCGCCTGAAAATCCAAGTTGCGCCGCACCGAGTTCTCGTGCTTGTTCAAACACCCTGATCCAATCTTCGGTGTTTAACTCGTTGGATGTTTCGGTGTAATTGACTGGGTTATAACAAAACACGCAATGCAAGGGACAGCGGTAGGTGAGCTCAGCGAGTAACCAAAAAGGCGGTTTGATAGCGGCTTGGCTCATGGCTTGACCCCAGGGGTTTAGAGAATCCAGTCTTTATCAAACGCCGCCCTTAGCATCCCCTCTATAGGGTCACGCAGGTTGGTCTCATTAAAGACTGCTTCAATTTCAGATATAAGCTCATCAATCGTGTGTTCGCCATCGCAACGTTTGAGGATTTCAGCCGCACTGGCATTGAGCTGCACCATGCCCTCTGGGTAGAGCAACACATTCGCTTGTTGGCTTTCTTCCCATTGCAAACGAAAGCGTCTATTTAGCAGTGGTCGCTCTGGCAGCGGTGTTTGGCTTTGCTCGTTCATTCCGGATACGCACGTTCAATGGCGTCCAACATGGACCACAAAATGTCGAGTTTGAATTGGAGAATCTCAAGCGCGCGTTCTTGCTGTTCTCGGGCGGTGAAAAAGTCAAGCGTGACCTCCAAACCGTGGTCAACATCTCTTTGCGCTAGAGGTATGCGCGACCGAAAATAGTGCAAGCCGCTGGATTCGATCCAAGGGTAGTGTGTCGGCCAGGTGGCCAGCCGGTCTTTGTGAATTTGGGGGGCAAACATTTCAGTTAAGGATGAACACACGGCCTCTTGCCAGGGTTGTTGCCGCGCAAAGTTGACGTAAGCGTCGCAGGCAAACTTAACCGCAGGACTGACATGTTGCAGCGACCAAAGTTCTTCTCGGTCGATTCCGACGGCTAAACCAAGGCGTGTCCATGCTTCTAGGCCGCCACACTCGGAGTCTGTTTGGTACTGTCCATATCCATCGTGATCGAGTATTCGAGCAATCCACCGACGGCGTGTTTCACGGTCTTGGCAGTTCGAGAGGATCGCGGCGTCTTTAAGCGGAATGATCCACTGGTAGTAAAAGCGATTCATGACCCAACCACGCACCTGCTCCTTAGAACATTGCCCGGAGTTCAGTTTGACATTGAAAGGGTGGTGAATGTGATAACTCTGTCCCTTTGCACGCAGTTGGGCTTCAAACTCGTCACGGGTCCACGGGGTTTGTGGCGCACTCATGGTTACACCTCGATTTGCATGCCGTCGAAAGCGACTTCAATGCCTAGTTTATGAAGCTGCTGTGCTTCAGGTGAGTTTTCGCGCAAGATGGGGTTGGTGTTGTTGATATGAATAAGGATACGGCGTTTGTCTGTGTAGTCGCCTAGCGCTTCAAGCATGCCACTAGCACCAGACTGTGCGAGGTGCCCCATATCAATTGCCCGTTTGGTTGATAGACCCGACTGAATCATCTCGTCGTCCGTCCAAAAGGTGCCGTCTACCAAAAGCACGTCGGCTTTCGCCATGGCTTGTTCGACTTGCGGTTCAATTTCACCCAAACCAGGTGCATAAAATGCACGCTTGCCTGAGGCGCGATCGGTTATCAGCAAGCCGATGTTGTCTCCAAGGTGCGGATCGTGGCGGTGGGGTGAATAGGGTGGCGCTTTACTTGAAAGCGGTATGGGTTCAAATTCGATACTAGGCAGTGCATCAATCTGGAATGGCCCTTGGCTTAAATCGATGAGATGTTGATCTGTTTTGCAGTAGTGCTCGAGCGTGTTGATCAATGGCAGGCCCGAAGTCAGGTCATCAAATACTTGTTGGGTGGCGTAGATCGGTAATGGCGCGTTGCGTTCGCGCAGCATGAGCAATCCAGTGACATGGTCGATTTGTGCATCGATTAGAACGACCGCTGCGATGCCACTGTCACGAATATTGCGAGACGGTTGCAGGACAGGCGTGTTTTTTATTTGGGTCAAGACATCGGGTGAGGCGTTGATTAGTGCCCAGTCAGATGAACCATTGCCAACAATAATGGAGGATTGTGTGCGTGCTCGAGCTTGAATGATGCCTTGACGCAAACCCGAACAATTTGGACAGTTACAGTTCCACTGAGGAAACCCACCACCTGCTGCAGAACCTAGAACGTGTATGTGCATCACGGTTTAATTTTTAAGGCCGAGACATCTGACTCGGCCTTAAAAGTTTCGATAAACGATTAGCGATTAGCGATGTACATCGTGATTTCAAAGCCGAAGCGCAAGTCAATGGCTGTTGGTGTTTCCCATTTCATAGCAGTCTTCTCAACGGTTAATGTTTGACTTTATGGCTCATCACTTCGACAAACCAATTTCATCGTATCATCAAATCAAACGTAGTAAATCATCATCCTTATCGCAAGCATTTAGGTGGTTTTTTTGCACCATGCGATCTTGAATTCAAAGTGGCCACAGCCTTTTCCAGCTGGTATGGCCTGTCCTGGAGTTTCAGGTCAGCCACTTAAAAACTCGGTAGTGTCATGACAAACCAAATGTCTTGAGCTCAGTATGACCAGAGTGAATTGAGCTTCGCTGGTACGGTAGATTCTGCTTGTCTGCTAAATAAAACATCAAACCTGCACGAGTCAAAAGGTGGGTTTCAATGCTTTAAATAAATAACCTACTACGTAGAGACCTACGTAGTAAGACCTTCGAGGTATGTCTACTTAACCAGCGACGCTTCGACCTCCACCGCAATTTCAAGCAACCGTTGATCGGTGTTGGCCGCACCCATGA
>JAWOGG010000038.1:0-8249 GCA_046497085.1 Orrella sp. | reverse complement strand
TTGATCAGAAAATTGTCGCGCTACCCCGCACTTCCCCGTGCTCTCCTGCACTTGTCTTGCTGCTCCCGTCGGAAGTGCGTCGCTTACGATAGCCGGGCACAAGCGTGAGAAGCACTGCTCGTCTCGCAAACCACCACTAGTGTTCGTGATCCCTAAATGTTCACACTGATGTATAAGCAAATTTAGGAATGACAGTGACCACGGTCAAGCAAAACATCAAGCAGTGGGGCAACAGTCTCGGTTTACAGCTACCAGCGACGATCTCAAAGGCAGTTGGATTACACGTCAATCAGTGCGTTAGGATAACCACCAAGGGGCATGCGATCATCATCACGCCTTGTGAATCAAAACCACTCGGCTTGGAGGATCGATTAGCTCAGTTCGATCCCGCTAGGCACGGCGGCGAAGTGATGATTATCGATGATCAGCTAGGCGCTGAGAAATGGTGAAAAATAAGGATACATGGCCAGGAAAACACTACCTTTATTTCTTCGGGTGTACGGTGAGAGGAGTAATGGCGTTTGGTCGTTGATTTGTCTAGACTTCACCCTCGCGGTTCAAGCCGAGAGTCTGCAGGAAGCCAAATTAAAGTTACAACAGATGGTGAAGTCAAACAAAACAGACGCGCTGGCTGAGGATGGTCAAGATCATGAATTCGCCGTTGCTTTTCTGCGTCGTAAAGCACCCGTTGCGTTTTGGGTTAAATACTATTGGTATTCTTTTCTTGCCAAAATTCGAGGCAACAGTGGCCAGGACGATACAGACCATGTCGCTGACTCTGCGCCAATTCCTATGGTGCCAGCTGGCGCATGAGTCGATGGAAACGGCCTCTGACCTGCAAAGAGTTAAAGAATATATTTCGCAATCTTGGTTTCGTTTACCGCTGCCCAACTGGGGCTGCAAAGGCACTTTTAAAAGTTTTGGACAAGGCACCCGAGGCGGCGCTGGCAGCCTTGCACTGATACCGGTTAACTTGACGGTCACTTGCTTATAGCCTCGGCGAATGCTCAAGATATTTAATTCATCGCCAGTCGAGCAATTCCAAAATTACCTAGGCAAACATCGTTTGGCAATTTGTCGAGGGCTTTTGCAACTGAAGTGAACTGTGGAGCAAAGAATCGCCGTGCAACTGCTCGTGTGTAGACTAAAGTGGTAGCTCAACGATGGCAGTGACTCGAAGTCGACCGTTCAATTCGACGCCGGAAATTTCCACGCGATTCGATTCGTAGTAGTGAGTTCTCATGTCGTCGAGCAACGCTTCAGGGAAGGCGCCTTTGTGATCAATGCCGTCATTTGCTTCGCGCAGAATAAAACTGAGGTTATCGTCGTCAATTTCGCCAATGCGACCAGAGAACACAACGATACGCTCAGATCTAAGTGTTCTTAGTCGACGGCTAACTTTTGATCGTGCGGTGCGGTCTAAATGAAACCGCCTTCCTCCAAGCCATGTTCCGGAAACTTCAATTGCGCTCACTACACCCGAGCTAGGGGGCGTTAAGGCAAGCGTCGCCCTTAGAATCATTTCTTGTTCATGCTTTGACTGTCCCTGTAAAGAATCAACTTCTGATGAAGATTGTGCCCACTCAAGACCATAGGTAAGTCGAGAAATAGCCGTCTGCAAAACATCGTCGGTAAACAGTGCTTGGTTAGGTTCTCCTAGACCGACCTCAAAGCTTGCAAATCGAAGCTGTTTGACAGGTAAATCATAAAGAGCACGCTGGGAGTCGGTGGGACGGCCCTCGGTGTTGGCTTCACAAACGAACCCAAAGATCGCTTTTAAAGATGAGCGTGCCGACTCCGCAACAAGCGAGATAACGCTACACGGCATTTTTCCCATTGCGATTCCATCTCCCAGCGCTCGAGCAGAAAACACAACAGAGTGTTCGGGTGCAAGCCCGGTGTCGGGAACGGGTAGGTACTCATCTGGGATCATTTCTTCACTAATGGACCAAACGTCAAACGCACTCGTCTCGGTGTTTCGACGTAGAATCCACATCCAGTCGGCACATAAGGCTTCGCGAACGCCTACAGCACCGTGCTCAAGCTGCTGAATCTTGCGAGCAGAGGCTGATGCCAAGATGTAATCAATGCCGGATGCTGACTCGTGGGCTAAGTAGGCAAGCAGCGACTGTCCTGAGGTTGAGTGTGTGACAAAGACAATCGGCTGTTCAGCTTCGTAAAGTACCCGGTCGATCGCAAGCGGCCAGTCGATCCAATCAGCTTGAATGCGATCCTCCAGATCAAGGTTAATTTTCATCGGTTACCACGCTGAATTCGTTGGGATTGACCATACCACTGTATGCCCACCAGTCCATATGCCCAGTTGAGTTTAGCGGTGAAATCAGTCCATGAGCTGTGGTCAGGGTGGCGTGTGCTATGTGCGAACCTAGACTAGGGCTTAGGCTTCTGCGATGAGCCGCTTGGCGGTATGTCGCGAAGATCGAAAGTGATGCTCTTCGGCACTCGTCTGCAGACAATGCTAGCCCAAGTTCAGCGTGGGTTTTGAAATCTGTCATGGATGGGGGGCTATTGCGCACGATTCGATAGGCTGGTTGCTGGCGTCTACTCGCCGACTCTGGCGGACAAGTTTCAGGTAAAAGTTGATCAAAATTATGGGTCATGAACGGTTTAAGATATATTTAGCAATAACCGCATCACAATATCTATTAGCTCAATAGTTGTCAATCTGATAAATAAATTAAAACTAGCGTTGGGTGCAATTCTGATCACAATCGTTAGTCATCGGCCTGCCAATGACGACAGCCCAGTACAACCAAGATAATCCCTTTGCTGTGCCAACCGGAAATGCGACAGGTAAAAAAGCCGACAAAATGTGTTTCGTCCTATGCCATCAACCGAAGTCCTTTGACTGGTGTCAGAGGCTGGCTCGACCGCACCCTTTGGGCCAGCTCCCAGACGGTTGCTTTAATGAAGTGCGTGCAGTGTTGAATCAAATCGTGCAGCTGGTCTGAGGTGACGTTTAGTGGTAATACGCCGGTCATCTAGTAGTTTTCAAAACCCAGTGTGATTCATCGGTGAAGGTCTTTTGCCAATACCGGCATTCAATCCTCCAGCTGGTGGCGGGATGTTGCGGTTTTCGGATCTGAGAGTTGCGGGCTTACGGATTGGGCATGGCCCGTAGCGCCTTATTTGCTAACCAGGCCTTGCTGACCAAGGGATCGGCGGGGGTGAAAGTACCGTGCCCGAGGCGCTGGATGAAATTGAGCTCAACCATGCGATTGGTCATGCCTTGTACCTGACCTGAATCAACCGGGGATCCGATGACCTTCGAATACGCTGCCAGGGCGTCAGCGCTATACAGATTTTTGACGCCGTTCGGGGATCCCGAGGCAATCTTGTCGAAGATCACCAGCGCCAGCTCGCCGAGGTCTTCCATGTTGGCGATCTCCGTATTCCCTGCGGTGGTCGCCTTGGTGCTGCAAATAATCGGGAATGCGACATTGGGATCATGCTCGTGTGCCTGCAGGACGTTGACGGCCTGCAGCAATTCCTCTGGTCTGTTGGCCATGATTCTAAATCCTTCCTGCAGCACGTCGAGGTCTGGGATCTTGTAGCCCGGTGCAGCAGTCATCGCTTGGTGAACCCACTCCACAAAATCGTCTCCAAGCGGGGCATAGTCTTGATACGTAGCGCCAGCAAAGGGCTTCGTGCGGCGCGAAGTCATATCGGCCACCAGCGACTTGTGCGAGCCGGTTCCGACGATCAGCAGCCGACCAGAACGGTGCGGGTTCAAGTTGACCTGATCACGGGCGGCCTTGAGGGCGTGCAGAAGGTTGTTTCCTTCATCTGTGGCCATGGCCTGTTGTACCTCGTCAATGATCAGTACCACGTCGGTATGGGCCAGATCAGTGATCTCTTGAAATACCTGTCCCAGTGTTGCGCCGTTATTTGCGCCGATGCTATCAATTTGAAATCCGAAGCTCAAACCTGCTGCGCCAACAGTGAGGCCCTTCAAGCGCCCCAGGATGCCGCTGCCAGGCGTGGTCAACTGGTGCGCCACGGCCTTGACGGTCTCTGTGACCAGATCCGTGCTGTTTTTGGCCCTGTCAGCCCAAAGATCTACATAGATGGCGATCGCGCCGTCTGCCTCGATCGTAGGTATCAGGTCTTGTTTGATAAACGTGGTCTTGCCCACGCGCCGGATCCCAGACAAAAACAGGCCTGACTGGATGCCTGCATCAAGAGGCCCAGGGTTGAGCAATGCGTTTTTGATGGCTTCGGCGTACTTGGGGCGTCGGAAGTATGAGGATTTAGCCATAGGTCTTATTCAAAATTATGTAATATTAATAATTATGACTTATAAATAATTAAATGTAAATCTAGGTAAGATACCAAAAACAAGAAACCCGCCAGGCGGCGAGCGGGTTTCAAGAGCCCTAGGACAGCGCCTTGCATCACTGACTGGCTCAGTCATCTACACGGACGTTGAGGCACATTGGCAACAGCTAAACAGGCATGCTCAGCCAACTGCTCGGACGCCAAACATGGCGTGGACTTCTGTAGTGAACAGTTCGGGAGCCATCAACTTCCCGGTCGATATTGATGCTCAAGCAATCTACGGGGCACTTCAGGCGGGGCGATTTGGGAGCGTAAAGTCAGTGTTGCGCCGTCTTGTCGATGCGGTGACAACAGCAACTAAATTTGTCCGGACAAAGTAAGTTGGTGTTGACAGTTGGGAGGTGTATTTGGCGTGGTAAGAGTTTCGTCGAGGTGTGTTTCGCAGGCGACGGGGTTGGTAACGGGGGTAGTTTGTTTCATGGTTGCACTCGCGTTGGGATTGGGCAAGGACTGGTGAGAGGGGGGCCCCTTTCTTTCATCGCAGACACTGTTTACACATCCTTAGCTTGCCGCAGTTGTCAACCAAGGTGTAAACTGACAACTGTAATGTCAACTAAGTGCTTTTCTTTGTGCCTATAACTTCAGGAGCCTAGTCGTGAGTGAGAGGATGTCCAATGCCCCCGTGTACTACGCCTTGGCACAAGCACAGTTCAATCCTGTCGCAGCCATTGCCAAGTACGTTGACGAGGTGCAGGATCTTCTGAGGCGTGACGGTTACACCCTTTTCGAGCCGCAGCAAGTTGCCCACTTACAGCTCGCAGCGGCGTCCGGTCAAGCTGCAACCGAACCACAGGTCGCACACACGACTTCCTGGCTTATCACGAAGGGGGATCGCTCGTCTGGTTTTATTTTGAGCGCGGCTTCGATTACCTTACACACGACCCACTACGAAACAAGCAGCGAGTTCATCCCAGAACTACTGCGCGGGCTAAAAGCTGTTCATGAAGTTGTGGGCCTCGAACACGTCAGCCGACTCGGCCTTCGTTACCTCGACGCAGTCTTGCCTCAGCCTGACGAAACGATTGATCAGTACCTTGCAGATGGGTTGCATGGCGTCAAATTTGGGGCGGCACAACGGTATGCGTTAAATGAGTCAGTTTTCGAAACAGAATCTACCCCCCTTTTGTCCAAAGGAACGTTGGTTGCACGAGTACACCGAATGGATTCATCTCTGGGTTATCCGCCCGACCTTGTGCCAAGCGGCTTAATGGCGATGCCCAAGTTTGAGATTAAAGACACTAGGCCTCATGCAGTAATCGACATGGATCACTTTGTCGAAGGACGAATGTCTCTAGATTTTGAAAAAATAGGAGAGCAGTTGTCAGACATTCATGCCACCACAAAGCTTGTGTTCGATGCCATGGTTACTGACCACGCTCGTGCCGTTTGGGCATGAGATAGGCTGAAAAAATGTATTTGATTCCAGTTTCTACCCAACCTACAAAGCCAGTATGGCCGGCAGCAAAAGTTACGTTCGCGGTGATAGGTACAATTTTGGTTGGTACCGGCAGCGTGTATGCTTTAGATCGTGCTGAATCTTGGCGGCATCACATTCAGCCTCGCGTGCCATTCATTGTCGATGCTGCCAACGCACAGGTCGACAACGCTGCGCGCCCCGATGTCCGGACCGCTTCCGAGCATATCCAAAGCATCCGAAGCGTGTTGAATCCGGCCATTGCAGATCTGGCTGGTCTATTTGATGTCTCTCGACAAGCTATCTACAAATGGCTGTCTGGCGATTCAACGCCTGAGCCAGATAAATTGAAGCGAATTGTGGAATTGAGCAAAATTGCGGATGCATTCCAGGCTGCAGGCGTATCTCGTGCTGGGACCTTACTGAAGATGAAGGCGTTTGCCGGCCTATCCCTGATGGATCTAATCAAATCTGGCCAAAACCGCAGCGAGCATGTGGCGGCTTTGATTAGCGAGGCCAAGGCAATGGAGGCTTCTTACAAGCAGTCCGGCCTGGAAAACTCCAAATCCGAACCTTCGAGCGATTGGCAATCCTCCATTTCAATTCCTGGCTCCTCTGAGCGCGTCTGAAATTGGGGTCTTGAATGCTTGGACGCAATACCGAATGGCGCCAGGGAGACCTGCTGACTGACGAACAAGCTCATGCGATGGGATTGGTTGAGTGCCTCGGGTCGGTACACTGCGTCGTCTTGATCTCTCACGACTGCGACTTGGCGAGCGATAGAGAGCTCTTCGTTGAGGTCATCGTGGGCTCACTAGTTCAGGCCATCAACCCGATGCTTGCGAATGCAAGAAACCCTCGCTCACTGCATGTGAGATTTGTATCTGAGGGGGAGGGTAATGTGTACGTCGAACTACGCCATGTTGATCGAAAGCAGGTAAGCAAAGTTCTATTCGCCAAAAGCGGGTTGAGGGACGGCAACTTTCTTTTGCCAGCTGACGAGAAGCGCGCTTTGAAGCAATGGCTTGCAGCGCGATACGGACGCCCCGCGTTCCCCAACGCCTTTGAAAACCGACTACGAAAGCCCGTGGGCAAAAAGTCTGTTGAATATCGCATCGCAAGAATCCTGGCACCGGAGTCATCGCATCTAGTGGCACTTTTTTTCGATCTAGGTGAGGACACAGCCATTGAATTGGAGGACGCAAATCCCTATTTTCTATCCATCTCGGTCGTCTATGACGCCACGCAGGGTGGGCCCAACGCTCGGGCAAGTTCTGAAAAAGTCTCCAGCGAACTTCGAACGCTCTTCGAGCAAGCCTATGGAACGGCTGACACTGCAACAGAGATTGCATTGGACGCATGCAATGCAGTGGCCGACACTTTCATAACCTTGGCGGATCTGCGCAAAGTCAATCAATGGCGCCTCGAGTACATTAGCTTGGGTGAAGACCCGGCAGGCGATTTTCTTCCCGCTGGTGAGTTGCCAGTCTAGCTGCTGGTCTAAGCAGCGCTATTGAAAAGTATCTGGATACGATACTCAATCTAATCCTACTGAAACCGGAGAGCAGGCACGCGGCTGGGTCACTCCAGTTGAATTTGAACGCCTGTACCACCAAAACTTAGAGACAACTGCTGTCCATTAATTTGACTAGGTCCAGTCTATTTAAAAATCGTTGTCGGGAACAGGGTAGTGATTTGATACGTCCATTAACGCGGTCGTCCCGCATCAATCCATTTCTGTGTCATGTCACGTGCGAGGTTGTAGCGTGCACAGTTGTATTGCTCGAGGTGGTCTAGTTCGGTGTGGACGATGGTGCGCAAAGACGTTAAGTCAGCGGTCTCGACAGTGACATGCAAAAGTGCATCTTCGAGCGTTTGGCCGTGAAACACGACGAACTGCATGAGCTCATTGAGTGTTGTTCGGTAACGCGCTCGAACGGGATCAGGTACGCCAAGTGAAGCTCGCAACACACTGTATTTCTCAATTGAACGACGGTAGATGGATTCAAATAGTTCGACGGCTGCGCTAACATTGCGTTGCTCGTAAACGCCTAGCATGGCTGTCGCATAATCGGTACGGTCTACATCTAGAAAGGACAAAGGTGCGCAGTTGTAAAGCATGAGTGGCATGTTGGCGCATAAGCGGCTGGTGCGCTTATTACCATCGGCAAAGGGCTGCAGGTAGGCCACGTTGATCCAGAAGAAAAACGCCGCTTCGACCGGGTTTCGGATGTGGCGAACTTTGTCCACGATTAAGTGCAGTGTTTGCTCAAGAAGCATGGGGATGTTGCTCGGGCTGTAGACAGAGCCATCAATGTTTACCACGCGCCGGCGGATGCTCCCAATGTCTCTGTTCATCCACAATTCGAATCAGGTCGCCTTTTTTGAACTCGTTTTCAATCGTAACAATTCCCACCGGCAAAAGGCTCACTGCTTTTTCCGATTTTAATGCATCTGCGGCTCCTTTGTTCACTAC
>JAWOGG010000032.1:0-4198 GCA_046497085.1 Orrella sp. | reverse complement strand
TGTCAACGACGTCACAGAGGCCGCTCAAAAAATGCTCTCTGCAGTCTACCGATTGTGGCGTCAACACGGTCAGAGGTTTGGCTCAGGTCATCTTATTGACATTTTGCGCGGCCGTGTCACGACTCGAGTGAAAGACTTAAAGCACGATACGCTTAGCGTTTTTGGGATAGGGGCTGATCTGAGTGTGGTGCAGTGGCGACAGGTGTTGCGACGCTTGCTAGCCGAACAACTGTTAGTGCTAGATGACGAAGGTTATGGCACTTTTGCGCTGACCGAGGCTAGCGTAGCGGTCTTAAAAGGCAAGCAGCAGGTGTTGTTACGGTTCGCCAACTAAAACGAGCCTAGTTGACTAGGCTCGTTTGCGTTTAGAACAGTTCGGGTTCCGGCCCGCTTGGGGGTGTTAAGCCCAAGTGTCGCCATGTGGACTGTGTGGCAATGCGTCCACGAGGTGTGCGTTGGAGAAAGCCATTTTGAATCAAATAGGGCTCAATCACATCCTCGATGGTGTCTCGTTCTTCGCCAATAGCGGCTGCCAAGCTTTCGACGCCAACGGGACCGCCGTCAAATTTGTGGATCACCGCTTCTAGTAATTTACGATCCATGAGATCCAGACCCAGCGGATCGACTTCCAACATGCCCAACGCTTGTGCGGCGATGTCTTCACTGATGACACCATCGGCTCTGACTTGCGCATAGTCTCGTACACGGCGAAGCAGTCGATTGGCAATACGTGGCGTGCCCCTGGCACGTCGTGCGATCTCAGCCGCGCCAGCCTCATCAATCGCTGCATTTAAAAGCTTGGCGTTGCGTTTGACGATGAGAGCCAATTCGGTGTGACTGTAAAAGTCTAGGCGAGAGACGATACCGAATCGATCTCTGAGCGGGTTGGTCAACATACCGGCGCGAGTGGTCGCTCCCACCAAGGTGAAGGGTTGTAGGTCTAGTTTGACACTGCGTGCGGCGGGACCTTCACCGATGAGAATATCGATTTGAAAATCTTCTAGCGCGGGATATAGGATTTCTTCGACCACGGGCGATAAGCGATGGATTTCATCTATGAATAAGACGTCATTTCGCTCTAGGTTAGTCAGCAAAGCAGCCAAGTCGCCAGCGCGCTCTAGAACCGGTCCAGAAGTCTGCCTTAGGTTGACCCCCATTTCGAAGGCAACGATGTGAGCCAGCGTGGTTTTTCCTAGTCCTGGAGGGCCAAACAGCAACACATGGTCAAGGGCTTCGGCACGGTGACGTGCAGCTTCAATAAAAATCTGCAACTGATCTCGAACGGTCTGTTGACCGACGTATTCGGCAAGTGCCTTGGGACGAAGCGCTCGCTCGACCGATTCTTCGTTTGGCGTGCGCACAACCGGATCAACCAGGCGATCATCGGGCAGTTGCGAGGATAAATTATCGGATTGGATGGCCATGAAAGTAAAACCGTTTGATCGTGGGTCAAGATCAGAACAATCGTACACTATGACAAACACGTATCGATCACCCTTCACACCACTTTACGGATAACACGGACGTTTGCCATGAATCTATCGCCTGAGGCATTGCTCACGTTACCAACTTATGAAGACGTTGCTGCAGCGGCGCAAACGCTAGACACGGTTGCACATCGCACACCAGTTTTGTCTAGTCGCGTTTTAAATGAGACATTGGGTGCCCAGGTTTTTTTCAAGTGCGAGTCCTTTCAGAGAACAGGCGCTTTTAAATTTCGTGGTGCCTACAATGCCTTGGCAAATTTGTCCCGCGACCAACAAAAGGTGGGGGTAGTGGCATATTCATCGGGCAATCACGCGCAAGCCATTGCGCTGTCGGGGAAGCTGCTCAATATTGCCACGACGATTGTGATGCCCCACGACGCTCCCGTGGCCAAGCGTGAGGCGACCAGAGGTTATGGCGCGCGCATTGTGATGTATGACCGCTATACCGAAAAACGAGACGAAATCGCCGCAGAACTGGCCCAACAAGAGGGTTTGGCCGTTATTCCACCGTTTAATCATCCTGATGTCATTGCGGGACAGGGTACGGCAGGTAAAGAGTTATTTGATCAAGTCGGAGAGCTAGACGCATTGCTGGTATGCCTAGGTGGCGGCGGATTATTGTCGGGCTGTGCCTTAGCCGCGCAAGCGTTAAGTCCCAATTGTTTGGTGTATGGTGTCGAGCCTGAGGCGGGCAATGACGCACAACTGTCTTTTCGGGATGGCAAAATTGTCACTATCGATGCCCCCCGGACGATTGCAGACGGAGCCGCTACTACAGCACTAGGCGATTTGACGTTTGGTGTCATGCAACAGACCGTTAAGGATGTGTTGACTGTCACCGACGACGAGTTGATTAAGACCATGAGATGGTTTGCACAGCGTATGAAATTAGTGGTTGAACCGACAGGTTGCTTAGCGGCAGCGGCGGTGATGCAGAATCGCTTGGCTATTGAGCCGGGAATGCGCATTGGTGTGCTTGTGAGTGGTGGTAATGTGGATTTGACAGCATTCGGGCAGTTACTGGCCGACCCGATTAACGAAAGTTAATTGGGTCGGAACCAAAAGTCAGGTCAAGTTAGGAGATTTTGAATGCGTATTCTGGTGGTAGGTGGTTCTGGTTTCATTGGCCAGCACGTGGTGGGCAAATTGGTTGCGCAAGGTGACACGGTATTCGTGCCGACCCGCCGACTGCCGCACGCGCGCGAACTGTTTGTGTACCCGACAGTAACCGTGTTGCCAGGAGACATATTCGACACGGCGACATTGAATGATTGGGTTCGAGATATTGATGCGGTGGTTAATTTAGTCGGTGTCTTGCATAGCAAATCTGGTGAGCCCTTTGGTCCTGATTTTGCTCGCGCTCATGTCGAGTTGCCTAAACGATTAGCGCAGGCCTGCGTCGATAACGGCGTTCCGCGGTTAGTGCATATCAGTGCTTTGGGGGCGAGTGAGACTGGCAGTAGTCAGTACCTGCGTTCTAAGGCAGCAGGCGAGCAGGCGATAGCTGCTATTGCAGCAGCGAACCCATCGTTTTGCACAACTATATTTAGGCCTTCGGTTGTTTTTGGACCAAGAGACAAGTTCATGAACATGTTCGCTGGTTTGGCCAAGGTGTTCCCTTTTCTGCCAATGGCGGGCAGTCACGCCAAAATGCAGCCAGTCTATGTTGGTGACGTGGCTCAAGCGGTGATCAACGTATTAATGTCGCAAAAGTTTTGTGGAGCAACCTTGGACTTAGCGGGTCCTAACGTTTACACCTTAGGTGAGCTCGTGAAATTGGCAAGCCAGTGGAGTGGTCGCCCACGCCCTGTGGTTGACCTGCCTATGTCTTTGGGCCGTTTGCAGGCGCGATTTTTTGAGTGCTTGCCCGGTGATCCTTTGATGTCAAGAGACAATCTTGATTCGCTTAAGACCGACAACGTGAGTTCGGAACCGATGGACCCCGCTCTGGGCATTGTGCCTACAGCGCTCGAGACGATAGCGCCGAGTTATTTACGCGATCCATCCTGAATCGATTTCTTTCTCAAATAATCAATTTAAACATTTGCATGGAGAAGTAATGGCTCGTATACCTTATGCCGATTTAGACAACCCCGAAGCCAAGCCACTTGTAGAAAGAATTGTGGCCGAGCGCGGTGAGGTGTTGCACCTGTACCGCATGTTGTTGCAAAGTCCGCCGGTGGCCGATGGTTGGTTAAATTATTTGACGGCTATTCGTCAAAAGTGTCAGCTCTCGGGCGCTTTGCGCGAGCTCGTTATCATGCGGGTCGCCCAAGTCAATGGAGCCCCTTATGAGGCGGATCAACACCGTCCCATCGCGCTCAAAGAAGGTGTTAGTCAAGCCCAATTGGATGCGCTAGCCGATTGGACCGCGCAGCCAGAGGTGTTTGATGACGTGCAACTCGCTGTGCTCGCCTACACGGATGCCATGACCAAACATGTGCATGTGCCTGATGAAGTGGCGCAAGCTGTACGTGAAAAATTCGATCACCGTCAGCTCGTAGAGTTAACGGCAACGGTTGCGGCCTACAACATGGTTTCGCGCTTTTTAGAAGCCATGGCCATTCACACTGATGACGACCCGAATGCTTAAGGACTTTTAAGACGCTTGAGGACGATTAAAAACCGGTCTGAGGGTCCTCTTGATGAGGACCCTCAAGTCGCTAATCCTTTTAGTGCCAATCCTGAATTAACGAGCCAACACTTTAAGT
>JAWOGG010000030.1:0-4448 GCA_046497085.1 Orrella sp. | reverse complement strand
GTCGACGCTCGGTTTACGCCACCATTGATGCAGTAGAGACGTTTGTGGATAAGCACTATCAGCAGCAGATAGATCATTTGGAACGCGAGGGTGGCCCAGAAGGTCTGAAGCCTTTGCTGCTTAAGTGTCAGGCTGATGAATGCGATCATCGCGACGAGGCTCGGGCGAAGGCGGGTCCTGCCGTGCCTGCGTTAGTGCGTGCATGGTGTTGGTTGATTGGCGTGGGCTCGGCGGGTGCTGTGGTGTTGGCGCGCCGTATCTAGATAGCGGTTAACAAAGCTCAGCCATCAGCGATAATCCGAGTTAAGAGACAATCATTAGGGAGCATTGCTGTGGGGGAACTGGCATGAGTGACAAGCCATCGGGCATGAGAAAAGGGCTAACGAGCTACGGTGATCAAGGCTTTTCTCTTTTTTTACGAAAAGCCTTCATCAAGGGAGCGGGCTACACAAACAGCGCATTGGAGCGACCGGTCATCGGCATCACCAACACCGGTAGCGGCTACAACCCGTGTCACGGCAACATGCCGCAGCTGCTAGAAGCGGTTAAACGGGGAGTCATGCTCGCAGGCGGGTTGCCGGTGGACTTTCCGACGATCTCTATCCATGAGAGTTTCTCCTCGCCCACCAGCATGTACTTGCGCAACCTCATGTCGATGGAAACGGAAGAACTATTGCGTGCGCAACCCATGGATGCGGTGGTGTTGATCGGTGGTTGCGACAAGACAGTGCCGGCTCAATTAATGGGTGCAGCGTCTGCGGGACTACCAGCGATTCAGTTGATCACGGGTTCCATGCTCACGGGCAGCCACCGTGGCGAAAGGGTGGGGGCTTGTACGGATTGTCGACGTTATTGGGCGAAATACCGAGCCAATGAGATTGATGACGTTGAGGTTGAAGACGTCAACGATCAATTGGTGGCCAGCGTGGGCACCTGTTCGGTGATGGGAACCGCGAGTACCATGGCCTGTGTGGCCGAGGCCTTGGGTATGACTGTGCCCGGCGGTGCATCGCCGCCTGCGGTCACCGCCGATCGCATGCGCGTGGCGGAAGAAACCGGTCGACAAGCGGTGCGATTGGCTCAAACTGGACTTAAGATCGACCAAATCTTGACGGAGAAGTCGTTGGCTAACGCCATGCGTGTCTTGTTGGCCATTGGTGGTTCAACCAATGCGATTGTTCATTTAACCGCCATTGCTGGTCGCCTGGGGTTTGATGTTGACCTTGAGGCGCTAGACCGCATGGGACGAGATACCCCTGTGTTGTTGGACCTCAAACCCTCGGGTCAGCACTACATGGAAGATTTTCATCAAGCGGGTGGCATGGCGACTTTGTTGCGTGAGTTGAAACCATTGCTGCACCTTGATGCTTTGACTGTCACAGGTCGCACGTTGGGTGAAGAGATCGAAGCCGCCGGTGATGGCTTTGAGCAAGACGTTGTCAAAACACGTGAGAATCCTATCTATCCGCAAGGCGGGATTGCGGTGTTACGCGGCAATCTGGCACCGGGCGGTGCCATCATTAAGCAATCTGCCGCTGACCAAGGTTTGATGGAGCATGAGGGCCGTGCGGTCGTCTTTGAGAACATTGAGGACTTGGTGACCCGTATCGATCGCGATGACTTAGATGTCAACGCAGAAGATATTTTGGTTTTGAAGAACATCGGTCCCAAAGGGGCGCCAGGCATGCCTGAAGCGGGTTACATCCCCATTCCTCAGAAACTCGCGCGCGCTGGTGTCAAAGACATGATTCGGATTTCTGACGGCCGCATGAGTGGCACGGCATTTGGCACCATCGTCTTGCACGTGACACCAGAGTCGGCCATCGGTGGGCCGCTGGCCTATGTCAAAACAGGCGATCGCATACGCCTGAGTGTTTCAAACAGAGAGTTGTCGCTGTTGGTCTCAGACGAAGAACTGGCTCGACGCGCACAAGAAAATCCGGTGGTCATTCCAACGGCTGATCGTGGCTACAAAAAGCTCTTTCTTGAGACGGTGACACAAGCCGACCAGGGCGCGGATTTCACGTTTCTAAGATCAACAGAAACAAAGGGTAAGACACCGCTTTAAAAGCGCATTGGCATGGACCGAACTTGCATTGATGACGACTCTGACACCGGTTTGCTCGGTGTCAGAGTCGTTACATCGTTACAGCTTGGCACGGTTAGTGAGTGTGACACCGGCAATGACGATTACGCCACCGACAATCATGGACACGTGAATAGGCTCAGAAAGAATCAGATAACCCAAAACAATTCCAAATATCGGTGTCAGATTGGAATAAACGGCCGTACGCGCCGGACCGATTCGTCTCACCCCTTGCACGAACCAAAGCGATGCAATGACGGTACCAAATACGGCGATGTATACAACCGCCAAGACATTTTCCCAAGTAAGCATGGACATTTGCCAAGTCGGCACGTCTGCGATGGTGGCTAACAAAAGCCCAACCGTGCCAAAAAGTGCGGCATAAGTGGTGGCTTGCAAGGGGCTTAGACCCACTAGCGCAAATCGGCTCAGGACGGTGTAGGCGACCCAGCTAGTCACCGAGAGCATCATGAAACCCTCGCCAGACTCAAAAGAATGGGTCAGGTAATACCAGGTTTGCCCCAAATTGCCCTGGGTGATGACAATCGTCACACCAAAAAAAGCAAACACAATGCCTAGCCAACGCTGAAGACCCAGCTTTTCTCGGAGCAGGAATGAGACGGCCAAAGCGGTCAGGATAGGGCTTAGTGAGACGATGAGGGCGGTTTTACTGGCGGGGACTCTTTCAAGCGCTGTGAAAAAAAACAGGTTGAAACTAAAGACGCCAGTCAACCCCATGGCTGCCGTTACAAGCACTTGGCGTTTGTTTAATCGGGGGAGAGGACCTTGGCTGCGCAAAAGCACCAGAAACACCAGCGCCGCGATCACAAAACGGCCGCTGGCAGCGGTGAGGTTGGGGATGTTTTGAGCGACGATGCGGCCCGCTATTAGGGTCGTGCCCCAACAAAATGCAACAAAGACCAGCTTGGCATGCGCCAGCCAGATCGTGGCTTTGGTGTCATGACTCAAAATGACTCAACTCACCACGTTGATAGGTTGCCCTGAGTGATAGGCGTTTAAGTTAGCCGCAATGCCGGCCGCTAGCCGTGACAATCCGTCTTTTGCGGCCCAAGCCACGTGTGGCGTGATGATCAGATTTGGATGATCAACTTTCAGTAAAGCTTCTTTGCCTGTCGGTGGTTCGGTAATCAGTACGTCCAAGGCGGCCCCGCCCAGAGCGCCACTTTCCAATCCATCAATAACCGCGTCTTCATTGACGAGCGGCCCACGGGCTGTGTTGATGAGTAAGGCCCCGGGTTTCATATGCGCAATCTCGGCTTGGCTAATCATGGATTGCGTCGAAGGGGTTAATGGACAATGCAATGTCAGGATGTCAGCGCTGGCAATCACGGTCTCAAAACGGGTGTATCCGTCGCGGACATCAGTTTTGCCGCGGTGTTCCGCTAGCATGACTTCTAGGCCTAAGCCTTTTGCCAGTCGAGCGACTTCCGCACCAATCGCACCGTACCCAAATATCCCCAAAACCGCGCCTCGAACGTCAAGAATCGGACGGTCATGGATACAAAAGTGTGAGGAGTCCGACCAGCTGGATTTGCCGAGTGCTTGGTAGCGAATCAAGTTGCGTCTGAGCGCAAAAATACTGGCGATGACGCTCTCAGCCACACTCTGACGCGAGTAACCCGGTACATTACTGACAGTGATGCCATGTTCTCTGCAGGCTTGCAAATCGATGCAGTCAAAGCCCGTGGCGGCCACGCAAATATATTTGAGTTGTGGGCACCTTGCTAAGATGGCGGGCGTGATCCGAATCTTATTGGTGATGCAAATGGTGGCTTGTTCGAGTGCTTGGACCACCGCCTCGGTTTCTTGGGGTGTGGCAGGCAAGTCGCGCCAGTCAGTGACCCATTCGGGTTTTTCTATGGGGTGAGGCAGGGTATCGCTGTCAAGAAAGACGATCTTACTCATGGGTGGCTTCCTGTCATCTGGGTGCGCTAAGTTCGAAGGTTAAGTATCTAATAGCACGATTAAATCACGTGGCAAGGTAAAAAAATGGTTGAACCGAGCGATCCGGCATTAACGTTATCAACGAACAATGGAAAAGAAACTGGCAACGCCGATAAAGCCATCAGGGCTGCTTATCAGTATGTCAAAGGCGAAGAGCCGCGCGCGCTCAAGACCGAGCAAATTGGGTCCGCTTTGCTGCGTCCTGAGGCGCTGGTTTGGATCGGTCTTCACAACCCCTCAGCGGCGCTGATAGCGACCTTTGCGGATCAACTGGGTTTACGCTGCCGGGCGGTCCAGCAGATGCCACGAAGTAAGATTCGGGATCCACGTGACGGGCGAATGCGTTTCTAACCTGTTTGGGATCTATTGCCCTGAAACGTTCGGCGTAGGTTGAAAG
>JAWOGG010000011.1:0-5302 GCA_046497085.1 Orrella sp. | reverse complement strand
CAAGGCCGCACTGTAATTAGTCAGTCATTGACTAATGACGGTATCTTGCCGTCATCGCAGGCCATCCGTTTAGACACGGGTGGCCTGCCGCCAAACAATCCGATGAATAACAAAGGCGGGCATGATGTTTTGGTCCAATGAATTTCCACAAATCGCCGATCGATCCCTCAGAGAGCTGTCAAAAGGGATCGATAAAGGCTATCTGACGTTTTCTCGCGAATACGGTGCTGCGATTGAAGCGTTCTTCGAACCACTCCTTTATTTCCTGATCTGGTTCGAAAAAATGCTCTTGGGCGCCCCCTGGTGGTTAGTCGTGCTCGGCACGGCAGGTGTGGGCTATCTGGCATCACGCCGTTGGAAATTATTCGCAGGTATTGTCGTTGCCCTCTGTTTGATTGGTATTTTCGGGATGTGGGAAAACACCATGCGAACAATGGCCATGATTTTGGTCTGTACGCTGCTTTCGGTGTTGATCGGTATCCCTATCGGTATCTTCATGGCCAGATCCAATCGAGGCCAAAAAACCATCATGCCGGTCCTCGATGTCATGCAGACCATGCCAAGTTTTGTCTACCTCATCCCCGTGGTGATGTTGCTCGGTATCGGGCGTGTGCCAGGTTTGATCGCAGTGGTGATTTACGCCATTGCGCCGGTGATCCGACTGACCAACCTAGGTATCCGCTTGGTTGAAAAAGAAGCGTTGGAGGCGGCTGACGCCTTTGGCGCCAGCCGATTCCAGAAACTCGTGAAGGTTCAATTGCCCTTGGCGCTACCCAACATCATGGCAGGTATTAACCAAACCATCATGATGGCCTTAGCCATGGTCGTGATCGCGTCGATGATTGGTGTTCGCGGTTTGGGACAACCCGTTCTGCAAGCGGTAACCAACCAGTACTTTGCCTTGGGTCTGTTTAACGGCACCGCCGTGGTGATCTTGGCGATCATTTTTGACAGGGTCACTCAAGGATTTGGGCAAAGACTACAAAAACACCAAGAGGGTTCACGCTGATGAGCAATGACACGATTATCTCAATCCGTAACCTGTACAAGGTCTTCGGTAAAGACCCCAAGAAGGCGATGCAGCTCGTGCATCAAGGTATGGGCAAAGACGAACTCTTGGACCGCACTGGCCACGTGATCGGCCTAAACAATGTCAATCTGGATATGGAGCGTCATCGCATCCAAGTTGTCATGGGTCTATCTGGGTCTGGTAAGTCAACGTTGATTCGACACATTAACCGCCTGATTGCACCCACCGAGGGTGAAATCTGGCTCGACGGACAAGATGTGTTGCAGTTAAATGCAGAGCAGTTGCGGGAATTGCGACGTTTTAAGGTGTCGATGGTGTTTCAGCGCTTTGCGCTGTTTCCCCACCGCACTATTATGGACAATGTTGGCTATGGCCTGGAAAACCAGGGTAAAGACAAAAAAACCCTTCGAGAAACCGCCGAGCGGTGGATTGGACGGGTTGGACTGTCCGGTTTTGAAAACCACTACCCTGGCCAACTATCTGGTGGCATGCAACAGCGTGTGGGATTGGCCAGAGCCTTGGCCACTGACGCCGACATCCTCCTGATGGACGAAGCTTTTTCGGCGCTAGATCCGCTGATTCGAGCAGAAATGCAGGATATCTTGCTCGATTTGCAAAACGAGCTGCAAAAGACCATCGTCTTCATTACCCACGATTTGGACGAAGCGCTACGCATTGGTGACAGCATCGCCATTTTGCGTGACGGTGAAATCATTCAAACCGACGACCCTCAAAATATCCTGATGAAACCGGCAGACACGTATGTGGCTGACTTCATGAAGGACATCAACCGAGCGCGTGTTTTGCGTGTCCGGGCGATCATGAACCCCATCCAGGATGGCGATGACGGTCCCGTGATCAAGGGCAGTACAACCATTGAAGAGGCGTTGCAGATCTTTGCCGAAACGGCGGGTAACAAACTCATCATCACCGACCGCAAAGGTGTGAAAATCGGCCGATTGACTGTTGAAGACCTGATCCGCGGGATTCGGCGACCCACAACCAAGGAAATTGAGGCCGATGCCCTAGAAAACGCCAGTTGATTTATTCAGCTTGCCTACGAACGACCTCTATCATCGCCGTTTCTAGTTTTATCCGCCTGCTTTCTTCGCACTTTGTTGTTCTTAATTTACGGCTACCCTCAACTAACGGGGGTAGCCGTTTGAGTGTCTGCAAACCACAGTGACTATGAATCGCATCCGAATCGTCTGGCTCGTCCTCTTTGGACTGCTCTCTGGGGCCTACTGGCTTAGCCTAAATCCGATTGAAACCACACCTGCGCTTTGGGCGCTACGCAAATCGCTGCTTTACTACAGCGGTGTGTTGGCTATTGGCATGATGTCCATTGGCATGGTGTTGGCCATGCGCCTGCAATCCATCGAAAGCCTCTTAGGCGGCCTAGACAAACATTACCGCTTGCACAAGTGGGTCGGCGTGTCGGGAGTTGTCTTTGCACTGGCCCATTGGCTCATCAAACTTGGCCCAAAATGGTTGGTGCACCAACAATGGGTAGACGCACAAACATTTAAGACGCCAGCTGGCACGGTTGGCTTTTTTGATCATACTGACTTTTTGCACCCCGTTAGAGGGTTTGCCAAGGATTTGGGCGAATGGGCCATCTATGCCTTGATCGCCCTCGCCTTGATCGCCCTAATCAAGCGATTCCCCTACCGGGCCTTCTTTAAAACCCATCGTATTTTGCCGCTGGTTTATTTAGCGCTGGTGTTTCACAGCGCTGTACTCTTCACCAAATTGGGCATCAACAGTCCGATTGGTTATTTAACTTCTGTATTGATGTTGTGTGGCGTTGTCGGTGCAGCAGTCTCTTTGCGCGGCAAAACGGGCGCTTCACATCGTTGCGTGGGCCATTTAAATCGCTTTGAAGCGCATCCGAACGACGGCGTCACCGAGGTGTACGTCGCTTTAGATGAACACTGGCCAGGCCATAAACCAGGCCAGTTTGCCTTCGTCACCTTTGATCCCAAAGAAGGCGCTCATCCGTTTAGCCTATCCTCGGCCTGGGGGGATAGCCATGAGGTACGTTTTCATATTAAGCAACTCGGTGACTACACCCGCCTGCTACCAAATGCTTTGACTATCGGGCAAACGGTGATTGTTGAGGGTCCCTACGGCCGCTTTGACTTCGAACCGACCAATGCCAGCCAAATCTGGATTGCCGGTGGTGTTGGTGTCACACCCTTTCTGGCTCGGCTAGAAGCCTTGAGTCAGCAGATGATGCCTGGTGCTGAAAAACCATCCTCAAGTGACGAGTCGTCTAATGTGCACTGCTATCTTTGCGTCAGGCATGCAGACAGCGATCTGGTCACTGAAGTACAACGCCTGGCTCAATTAGCCCAGATCAGACTCACTGTGGTCGCCTCAGATCGGAACGAATCGCTAACTGGTGCACACATCCGCACGGAAAACGATGATTGGCTGAAACGTGAAATTTGGTTCTGTGGCCCAGCAGGATTGGGGCATGCCATCAAGCAAGACTTGTTGCAAAACGGCCTTTCCAGCCAGCACTTCCATCAAGAGCTATTCGATATGCGTTAGCAATTGATCTAGGTAGCGCGCCAGTCGGCTAAAGTCGACGCTTTAGATAAGTAAAAATAGTCCGTAGCGGCGTTAGGGAGAAAGAAAATGTTGAAACTAGACGGCAAAGTAGCCTTGGTCACTGGCTGCGGCACATTAGAGGAAGGTTGGGGAAATGGCAAAGCCATCTCAGTATTGTTGGCTCGTCAGGGCGCCAAGGTCTTTGGCGTTGACTTAAATCTCGAAGCCGCTCAGGCGACCCAGGCTCTCATAGAAAAAGAAGGCGGCGACGCCACGGTGATGCGTACCAATGTCACTGATCCAGAGGACGTGAAGCGGATGATTAACGCCTGTATGGAAAAGTATGGTCGCATCGATATTCTAATTAACAACGTTGGACGCTCAGAACCCGGTGGCCCAGTTGAAATGAGTGAGCAAACTTGGGGCGAACAACTTGATGTCAACGTGACTTCTGCGTTTTTGACATGTAAGTACGTCTTGCCGCTGATGGAAAAGCAAGGTTCAGGCTCCGTGGTCAATATCTCATCAGTGGCTGGATACCGTTACATAGGCAAACCTCAGGTTGGTTATGCTGCAGCCAAGGCTGCACTGATGCAGTTCACCAAGACCACCGCGGTTATCTATGCCGACCGAGGCGTGCGCCTGAACTGTGTGGCACCCGGTCTAATGTTCACGCCACTCGTTGAGCGCTTGGCTAACAAATACGCCAAAGGCGATTACGAAGGCTTTGTGGCTCACCGCCACCAGCAAGTGCCCATGGGTCACATGGGAGACGCATGGGATGTCGCCAATACGGTGTTGTTTTTGGCTGCTGACGAGAGTCGCTACATCACGGCACAAACCATTGTGGTGGACGGTGGCATTGTTTCGGCCACTCGTTAATTGGCTCCAAAATTATAAATTCATTACCAAAACCTATTTTGCATCACCTTCTAAATTAGTTACAGTTATGTAAAGCTGTAACGCAAAATAGTCCATTACCCCGAATGACACCCGAGAGAGCTCATATGAAAATAGAAACGATTGCTGTACGAGGCGGCTATAGCGCGGACCCCACTACTAAGTCAGTGGCTGTTCCGATTTATCAAACGGTGGCCTATTCCTTTGACAGCGCGCAACACGGTGCCGATTTGTTTGACCTGAAAGTTCAGGGCAATATTTACAGCCGCATCATGAACCCGACCAATGATGTTCTCGAGCAGCGCGTTGCCGCCCTAGAGGGTGGTATTGCGGCACTTGCCGTCTCATCGGGCATGTCAGCTATCACCTATGCCATCCAAACGATTGCCGAGGCCGGTGACAACATCGTTTCAGCCAGCACCCTGTATGGCGGCACCTACAACCTGTTTGCCCATACCTTTCCGCAACAGGGACTCACCGTTCGTTTTGCTGATTCGCGTGATCCCGCAAGCTTTGCCCAACATATCGATGAAAAGACCAAGGCACTGTATTGCGAGTCGATCGGTAATCCACTCGGTAACGTGACTGACATCGCGGCTTTGGCCAAAGTAGCTCACGACCACGGGATCCCCTTGATCGTCGATAACACCGTACCAAGCCCCTATTTGTTAAGACCCATCGAACATGGCGCTGACATTGTGGTCCAGTCCCTCACCAAATACATGGGTGGTCACGGCACGACAGTGTATAGGTTTTGAAAACGCGACGCGTCTTAAAGGCCTTCAGCGTCGCATCGAAGGCTTCCGGACCGCGGAC
>JAWOGG010000092.1:0-8472 GCA_046497085.1 Orrella sp. | reverse complement strand
ACACGACCGAGTCTACTGAGGCACTACCCGAATGCAACGCGCGCGATGATTGTCATCGAGCCAAACCTCTTCAGGAACCGCCTCTCTACACTGTGCTTTGACTTCAGCGCAGCGATCGGCAAATGAGCAACCGGGCGGCAGATTGGCTAGGTCAGGCGGTGAACCCGCGATGGTGTCAAGTCGGCTGCCTTTGGCAAAGCTGCCATGGGCGACACTTCGCAAAAGTGCTTTGGTATAGGGGTGTGCTGGGTTGCGAATCAGCGTGCGCACTGGGCCTTCTTCGACAATACGACCCGCATACATTACAGCGATACGATCGGCGACCTCGACCGCCGCACCGATGTCGTGGGTGACAAAAATGACTGACAATCCAAGTTCACGTTGCAGCTCACGTAGTAACAGCAAAATTTGAATTTGGACGGTGGCATCTAAGGCAGTCGTTGGTTCATCGGCCAACAACAGTTTGGGGTGGCTAGCAAGTGCCAATGAAATCATGGCCCGTTGACGCATGCCCCCTGACATCTCATGAGGGTAGGCGGTCAGACGTCTCTCAGGGCTCGGAATCCTGACACGTTCGAATAGGGCTAAAGCGCGCTCATGGGCTTGGGTGCGGCTGAATTTTTCATGGCGCAGGATCGCTTCTGTGATTTGATCGCCCACCGTATAGACGGGATCAAGAGCAAGTAGCGGCTCTTGAAAGATCATTGAGGCTTCGCTGCCCCTGAACGCAGCCAGCTCACTGGCTGACATGTTTAGTACTTCTCTGCCGGCGACGTTAATACTGCCTTGCATGAGTGTGCGACGCGGAGGATGCAATCTAAGAATCGAACGCAAGGTGACACTTTTGCCTGAGCCGGACTCACCAATGAGGGCAATCACTTCGCCAGATTTGACTTTTAGGTTGACGCCGTCAACCGCTCGCACCGGTTTCTTGCCCGCGTTAAAGGTCACACAGAGGTTACTAATATCGACCAGGGTGTCGGTCGTGGTGGCCATCTCACTCATACGACAGGCTCCAAAGGAATGCTTTTGTGTTTATAGGCGCTATTAGGTTCGTACATCAGACAGGCGACCGATTGTCCATCGTCTTGTTCATTTAGCTTTGGCATCTGACCTTTGCAAACGTCTTGAACATGAACACAGCGTGTATGAAAACGACAACCACTCGGTGGGTCGATTGGATTGGGTGGATCACCGGTTAAGGCCGGCTCGTTGGTGCGGTTATCTGGATCTAGCGAAGGGATGGAGGACAACAACGCGCGAGTGTATGGGTGGCGAGGCGAAGTGAACATGGTTTCACAATCACCGATTTCAACGACTTGACCCAAATACATCACCATGACTCGATCAGAAATGTAGCGCACCACGTTAAGGTCGTGACTGATAAACACGTAGGTCAGACCGAACTCTTCTTTCAAGTCCAAAAGCAGGTTGAGAACCTGCGCTTCGACTGATTTGTCGAGCGCTGAGACGGCCTCGTCGAGCACAATCAGCCGTGGTTGCAGTGCCAATGCACGGGCAATGTTGATCCGTTGGCGCTGTCCGCCAGAGAGTTCGTGCGGATAGCGCTCGGCAAAGCGTTTGGGTTCTAGGCCAACCCGCGCCAGCAAGTCACGGGCTCGTTCAATGGCTTCGCGCTTAGGTACGCCGTGTACTTGGGGGGCAAAGGCAATAGAGTCCTCGATGGTCAATCTTGGGTTGAGTGAGGCGTAGCTGTCTTGGAATACCATTTGGGCTTGGCGGCGAAACGATTTGAGTGGCAGGTCATCACTGCCCACGGTCATGCCATCAAAAATAATTTCACCCGAGTTGCGGTCTAATAAATTCATCAGCAACCGAGCGGTGGTCGATTTGCCACAGCCCGATTCACCAACCACACCGAGGGTTTCGCCCTTAAAGACATCGAAATTGATGTCGTCTACGGCACGCACCACACCGGTGCTGCGACCAAGGATGTCTTTCTGCAGCGCAAAGTGTTTCACAAGTCCGTTGACACTAAGTAACGGTTGCGCCGGACCGCCTCGGTCATATTGTTTGTTGAAGTCAGTCATATCAGTCCTTGATTTCCATGGCAGTGCGAAGGCCGTCTGAGAGCATGTTGAAGGCGATCGAAGTGATAAAGATCATGATGCCGGGTAAGGCAGCAATCCATGGCTGTACGTAAATGGCAGTGCGTAGGGTGTTGAGCATCAAGCCCCATTCCGGCTCTGGTGGCTTAACGCCTAAGCCCAGAAAACTCAGACCTGAGGCCAAGATCATCGACACGGCAATCAGGCTAGTGGAGTACACAAAGATGGGACCTAAGACGTTGCCTAAAACGTGCACTCTGACAATCGTAAAGGCATGGGCACCAGAGGCGCGCGCCGCTTCCACAAAATCTCGACTACGGATTTGAGTCGTGACACTTTCCGCTACTCGAGCGATGGGTGGAATGAAGACGATGGTCAGCGAGATTAACGAGTTAGTGATGCCTGCGCCCAAAACGCCTGAAAGTGCAATGGCCAGTAACACCGATGGGAAGGCGTAAAAAATATCAATGGTGCGCATGATGACGCTATTGATCCAGCCACCGGTAAAACCAGCTGTGATGCCAACGACAGAGCCTATTAGGAAGGCAATGACCACGGGTGTGATGCCCATGAATAGAGACAACTTGGCACCCACCATCAGACGAGTCAGCATGTCTCGACCCAGTTCATCTGTGCCAAGAGGATGGCCTTCAAAACCAATCGGTTTAAGACGGGTCATTACCGAAGTTTCGTAGGCATCGTCTGGTGCCAGCCACTGGCCAAACACTGCCAGCGTGAGTAAAAATAGAATCACGAGAGCAGCGCCAATGGCTACGGGGTCGCGCATGAAACGGCGCGATACGTTTTCCCAATAACCTGGGGACCGATCAAAAATCGGTTCAGGTATTTTGGATTGATCAACGGTGATATTAAGCATGTTCACGGTTTGTTTCCTGTTCGATTCGTTCGCTGCTTCAACCGCGCGCAATGCGGGGGTCAAGCAGGGTTTGCATCACGTCAACGATGAGGTTGAGCACCACAAAAAACGTGGCTAACACCAGGATCGTGCCTTGTAGCAGCGGCAGATCGCGTTGAAAGATGGCGGAATTGAGCAAGAAGCCAGTGCCCGGCCAAGAAAAGACGGTTTCAATCAGAATGGAACCGCCCAGCAGGTAGCCGAGCTGCAAACCCATTACAGCCAAAGCTGTAGGGGCGGCGTTTTTAACGACGTGTAGAAAGATACCGACGTCGGTGAGTCCTTTGGCCCGTAACCCCACGATGTATTCTTGTGCGAGGATTTCAGCGACCAGTGCGCGCACTGTGCGGGCAATGATGCCCATCGGAATCACACTCATGGTGACAGCCGGCAAGATCAAGTACTTGATGTGATCCCAGTTCCAGATCCACTGGCCAGAGCCGCCTTCACCCGCACCGCTCGGTGGAAGCCACATCAATGTTGAACTGAAAATAATCACTAAAACCATGCCTAACCAGTAGTGAGGCACACTCACGCCCAGCACAGAAGTGGCTGATGCGGCTTTGTCAATCCACGAGTTTTGAAAGTAGCCGGCAACAAATCCAAACAGGCTACCGAAAACAAAACCAATCACGGTGGCAACCCACGCCAAACGTAGTGTGTTGCCAACGGCTTTCATGACCTCTTCTGTGACGGGTCGACCCGTGGCAATCGAGGTGCCGAGATCGCCTTGCAGGGCACGGTATATCCAAGAGAAAAATTGTTCAGGTAGTGAACGATTAAAGCCATACAGTTCCATGAGTTGTTTTTGCAAATCAACGGATGCATCGGGCGGAAGGATGGAGACCAAAGGGTCACCGGGTGAGATGTGCACCAGCCCAAAGCACACCAGGGCAACGCCCAGCATGATAGGTACGGTGTAGGCGATGCGTCTGACCAGAAAGGTAATCATGGGTAAAACCTCGTGTTTGCTGCGGGGCGGCTAGGAGTGAAGATGACTCACCCCTAGCCTGTGATGCTTTTTTATTCGACTGACATTGGTGCGATGTCAATGAACCAGCTCTTAGGCTGTACGACACCTTTCACATCTGGACTCATGGCACGTGGGCCTGTGTCATGGGCAATCCAAATGAACGGTGCTTCTTCCACAATACGGGCATGCAACTTAGCGAGTGCCGCATCACGTTCTTCGTCATCAAATGAGGTTCTGGCTTCGGCAATTAACGCGTCAAATTCGTCGTTACCAAAGTAGCCCCAGTTGTTTGAGACGGGAGGGAAGGCACCGGTGCTGGTGAAACGCACCATTGCAAAGAAGGGATCCATGGCTGCAAAGCTCACGTTGGTGGCGGTTGCCCCATTGGCTGACGGATCCTTGGCCCCTTTGCGCCAGTTGTTAAAGAGTGTGTTCCATTCGATGACGTCAAATTCGATGTCAAAGTTGCACTCTTTAAGTGACTCCTGAACAAACTCGTTCATGGGTAAGGGCTGCATTTGACCCGATCCCGAAGCCGAAATCTGCACCTTGGTCTTCATGGGGTTGTCGGCGCTGTAACCAGCCTCAGCCATTAACTTCTTGGCGGCTTCTGGGTCATAGCGAATATCAAAGGCTGGATTACCCCACCATGGGTGTCCTGGTGGAACAGTCCCTTTAGGGATGCCCATTTGGCCACCGAGCAACGCTTTTAAGCTTTCACGGTCAACGCACAAGTTAGCAGCTTGACGGACACGCTTATCTAACCAAGGTGAGCCTTCAACAAATGACAACTGCCAAGGCCAAACGTGTGGCTGAGGGTTGCTATAGACCTTAAAACCGCGGGCTTCGATCTGTGGCAGGGCGTCGGGGGCAGGTGCTTCGATCCAATCGACCTGACCCGACAGCAGGGCGGCGGTACGTGCATTGGCCTCTGGCATAGGCATCATGACCACGCGATCAACTTGGGCCATGCGTTTGGGATCCCAGTAGTCTGGGTTTTTAACGACTTCGACACGCTCACGAGGAACGAAGCTGTCCATTTTGAAAGGACCGGTGCCTGAGGCATCACTAGCAAAAGCGATCCACGCTTGCTTGGCGCGCTCTGCTGGATCGGTCACATCGGCTGGCACGGCGTCGTACTTGGCTTTCCAGTGGGCTGGTGAAGCCATGAATAAGTTGGTTAAGTTAATGGGTAAGAAAGCATCGGGCTCGCTGGTGGTCAATTCAACCGTGAAGTCATCGATTTTCTTGGCGCTACGCAGTGTTGGCATGCGTGATGCGGTGACGCCTACCTGACTGGGATCAAATTGTTCGGCTTGATCGTTCAGTACCTTCTCTACGTTCCAGACGACCGCGTCGGCGTTAAAGGGTGAACCATCGTGAAATTCCACGTCATCGCGTAATTTAAAGATCCACTTGGTTTGGTCATCGGGATTCACTTCCCATGAGGTAGCAAGTGCGGGCAGTAAGACGCTCGGGTTGTCGTAGCTAGACAGGTCCCATTGCGTGAGCGAGTCATACATGGGGATGCCAGTAAAGCGATTTCCTTCAAAACCTTGGTCAGGCTGACCGAGTGTGCGTGGCACGTCAGCGGCGGTCATACCAATGCGCAAGACTGACTCTTCTGCCATTGAGGGAGCTGCCATGGCGGCTGCCATCGCACCACATAGGGCGGCGACGCGGAAAGGAGTAAGGATTGATTTAGAGCGAAAGCTAGAGGATTTCATGAGTTCTCCGACCACTGGGGGTTGTTGAAACAAGTTTGATTTCGCTGCGACGTAATGAAACATGGCCGGCGGCGAAACCCTTTACGGTTCAAACGGGATCGTGCATAGTTCGATCTTTCTAAACTTGCCGCACGAATCCGTTTGGTTCAGACATGAGCAATTACCGTGCCAACATGGAATCGAGGTATTGTCGACTTAACAACCGAAGCGACGAGCCACTGAAGTGCCGCACTTAAGCGCCGCATTTAAGCTTTTCACTAAAGCGATTCGCTTAAGCGCCCCACTTCAGTGCGCGTCGCTCCAAACCAAGGCACAGAAACCGTGAAATTACTCATCGTCAATCCAAACACTTCAGTCGAGATGACATCGTCGATTGGCCAAGCCGCTACATCGGTGGCTGGCCCTCAGACCGAAATCAAGGCGGTCTGCCCAAGTTTTGGGCCGCGATCAATAGAAGGTCATTACGACGAAGTGGTAGCGGCCGCGGGGGTGACAGAGCAAGTCAGATTGGCGCAAACGTGGCAACCGGATGGGGTGATCATTGCTTGCTTCGGTGATCCAGGGTTGGATGCGGCACGTGAGTTAAGCGAGGCGCCTGTTTTGGGTATTGCCGAGGCGGCTTTTCATGCCGCCTCTATGTTGGCAACCGGTTTTTCTGTCATCACGACCATGAGTCGTACGTGCATCATTGCGCAACATTTAGTGCATCGGTATGGTTTTGAGCGAAGCTGTCGAGGCATTCACGGCACTGATATCCCCGTTTTGGCGCTCGAAAGTTGCAGTGGTGAAGTATTCGAGACCATGATCAGCAAATCCAAAGAGGCGCTCCATCAAGACAAGAGTGGCGCGATCGTTTTGGGGTGTGCTGGGATGGCTACGGTGTGTCAGGCCATGCAGGAACGACTGGGAGTGCCAGTGATCGATGGTGTGGCAGCGGCAGTAAAGTTCACAGAAGGTCTGGTGGCACTCGGTTTAAAAACAGATAAATCGGGTGACTATGCGCGGCCGCTACCCAAAGAGTATGTCAATTGGCCGGGATTTGAATGAAAAGTCTTTAGGCTGTCTTTCTTCGCTGGCTGCGCCAAGCCGCCATCCAAAAGCTAGCAGTCAAAAACAGACTGGCCACGAAGATGGCGATCATCACCGGCTGATAGGACTGATCGATAGACCAGATCAAAGCGGCAATCAGCGGGGTGACAGCTCTAGCCACCGTGGCGGCAATTGTGATGATGCCGTTTAGGGCGCCGTAAGCATGAGGGCTTAGCATTTCCGGCACAACAAAGCCACGCACGATCGTAAAAATACCATTGGTTAAACCATAGACCGCAAACACCGCAGCCACTAACCAAAAACTTGGGTACAAGCGCTTCGGCCGGCAGGTCGAGTAGAAAACCCACGATACGGTCATCGTCGAGGGCCATGGCCCACTGCGCCTCCGCCCTCGCCCGCTGAAGCTCCCGATCCAGCGCGGGGTCCCCGTCTGCACAAGATTGCCCGGCCGCAAGCCCGGCCAGCAACTGCTCCCCCAATGCGGCCGAGGCCTCAGTGGACGGGTCGCCGGGGACCTGTGGCCCGCCACCCTCCACAAACGCCCGGGCAAAGACGAGGGGATCCGGTGTGCCCACCTGGCGCACCGCCTGACGCCCCGCAGCGACAGCATCCCGTATCCGGGCGACCTGACGGGCGCGAAAAACCGCCACTACTCGTAGTCTTCGTAGTCGCCGAGGTGACCGTTGGCACTGTACTGCCGCTGGACCTTCAGCTTGGCAGCGATGAAGTCCCCGTGCTCGACATGCAGGAGCTCCGCGATCTTGCGCACAAGCTGCTCCTCATAGCGGTCCATCTCCGCGTCGGCCAGACAGACCCGCCACAGCAGCTCGACCACCTGACATTTCAGAGCGTAGTCATACTGTTCGTTAATCAGGTGGGTGAACTCGAAGTGATCCGTTGCCTCGTGGGCCTCTTGATCCGCAAGCTCAATGACCTCGGCGGTCTCCTCGGTGGTCAGCTCGAACACTTCCATAATGCCGTCATGAATGGCCTGGAATTCCATGCTGTGGCGCTGATTGTCCGCCTGAGCCATCTCGATGAGCAGCGCGGCGGTCGCGAGCTCCAGACGGTGCTGGGTGGATCCACCCGCGCTGGCCTCGGCGGGACTCATGTGGCTTTCGTAAAACTGCTTGATGGCCTCGATCATCTTCCGGGCTGATCCCTTTTTGCCTGGATAACGTTCTCTGTATCAGAGCGCCTCGCCGGTGTCGACTACCGCGACGCGCGGTGCCCCGTCGATCCGGAGCCGCTGGCCAACCCGAAGCCGGTCCGGATTTTGAAGCGCATTCAACGCCTTTAGGTCACCGGTCGCCATGCCATGGCGCTGAGCAATCGCCCCAAGCGTATCGCCTGAGCGGACCTCGTAGTGGCGGGCGCCGACCGCTGGCGGCATGGCGCCAGCACTCGGTAATGTGAGCCGCTGTCCGGCACGGATCCGATGCGGGTCGTTGATACCATTGCTTGCCATCAGGGTGTCGAGTTCGACCTCGTAACGCCCGGCAATCTGGGACAGCGTCTCACCCGAGGCGACGGCATGCTCCAGATCCGGCCGCTGGCCCTGATAGAGCCGAGACCCCGGCAGCCCAGCCACCTCGACTGCCCAGTCCCGGCTTCCCGCCGGCAGCGCGAGCCGGTGACCCCGCGGGATGAATTTCCGCCCGTCCCACACCGCAGGCCCGAGGGCGGGGTTCAGGGCCTGAATGACCTCCGGGTCGATATTCAAGCCCTCAATGAGCA
>JAWOGG010000276.1:0-3112 GCA_046497085.1 Orrella sp. | reverse complement strand
GCTTTTCACCATTAATGATTAATTCGCCTTCACCGACACTGCCGCCAATCACAAATCCAAATTGCGTTTGATCTATGGTGATTTGCGCATCAGGGGTTTTGTTGGACTCGCCTGCAGCCAAACCACCAAAAGAAACAGACAGGGCTAACAGGCCCGTTGTTAGATATTTTTTAAAACGCATCTTGAATACTCCTTGGTTTTGGTCAGCCGTGAACCACACATTTGAGGACACTTTAACTAAGCGAAGCTAGCATACACGCCAAACATGAAAAAACCCTTCACAAACCTTCGCAAATCTTCCTAGCCTTCACAACCCCTCAACTGTCGGCCTCACCCGGGCGAATTCAACGGCTTAGACTTGCACCAACACGACTGGCGTTGCCACCAGCCGGGACGCTATGATGCGCAATTAAGGAGACCTTTACCATGAGTGAATTATTCAGTCCTGTCTCATTAGGACCCATTTCTGCAGATAACCGTATCGTTGTGGCGCCAATGTGCCAATACTCAGCCGAAGAAGGCAACGCCACCGACTGGCACATCATGCACCTTGGCAACCTTGGTCTATCTGGTGCTGGCACTGTCATCATAGAAGCAACCGCGGTTGAGGCTTGCGGTCGTATCACCCCTGGCTGCTTGGGTCTATTCAATGACGACAACGAACAAGCACTAGCCCGAGTTTTAAAAGCGGTACGCCCCATCTCTACGGCCAAGTGGATGATTCAGCTAAACCACGCGGGCCGCAAAGCATCAAGCGCTCGTCCTTGGGAAGGCGGCACACAACTTTCAGAGAAGGCTGGCGGTTGGTTGGCCTGTGCGCCAAGCGCTGTTGCCCACTTAGAGGATGAGACCCTGCCTGAGGCCTTAGATGAGGCTGGTCTTGCACGCGTTAAAGCAGCCTTTGTCGAGACTGCGACTCGAGCGGTGCGTTTGGGCTTCGATGGGATTGAATTGCATGCTGCTCATGGCTATTTGTTACATCAGTTTCTTTCGCCTGTCTCGAACCATCGCCAAGACAACTATGGTGGTGATCTAGCCAATCGCATGCGATTCGTCCTAGAGGTCTTTGACGCTGTGAAAGAGGTCGTGCCTGATCACGTTGCTCTAGGCATTCGAGTCTCTGCTACAGACTGGGTGGACGACGGCTGGGACCTGGCGCAAACCACGGTGCTGGCACAAGAACTTAAAGCGCGCGGTTGCGACTTCATCGACGTCTCAAGCGGTGGCGTGAGCGCGGCTCAACAAATCAAACTCGAACCAGGCTATCAAGTGCCTTTGGCGGAGGCGATCAAATCAGCGACGGGTATGACCACCATCGCCGTGGGCTTGATCACCGAGGCCGAACAAGCCGAGGCCATTATTGCCACTGAGAAAGCTGACTTGGTGGCGCTGGCTCGCGGGGTGTTGTACGACCCTCGCTGGGGCTGGCATGCAGCCGCTAAGCTCGGTGCGAGCGTTAGCGCCCCACCTCAGTACTGGCGCTGCCAACCACGCGACCTAAAAGCGCTGTTTCAAAACACTCGCCAAGGGCAACGCTAATCGCGGAAATTATCGTACTGTAGGGGCTGATCGACTTCAGCCGCCTTCAAAAGGGCGATGGCCGACTGCAAGTCGTCGCGCTTTTTACCGGTGATGCGTAACTTTTCACCTTGAATTTGGGTGTCCACTTTCAACTTGGCCGCCTTAATGGCGGCAATCAGTTTTTTTGCTGTCGGCTGATCAATCCCCTGCTTCACGGTAATCCGCTGGCGTGCTCCGCCTAAATTCTCAATTGGATCAGCCTCATCCAAGCAGCGCACGTCTATACCCCGGGCACTGATCCGCCCCCGCAAAACGTCCAACATTTGTTTGAGCTGAAAGGCACTCGGGGCGACTTGGGTCACCACAAACTCTTCCAACTCAAACTTGGCTTGTGTGCCCTTGAAGTCAAAGCGGGTCGACAACTCGCGGTTAGCCTGATCGACCGCATTTGTTAACTCGTGCTTATCAACCTCAGACACCACGTCAAATGACGGCATTACCTTCTCCTGTTGAATCAATTGCTAAAGCCACAGCCCTCGTAAAAGCGTCTATGCTTGGGCAATGGTCACTTTGTTGTTGTGAATCTTTATGTCTGACTTTGATGGCGCCATTTCTGCGCTCTATGTCTATCCTATCAAATCTTGTGCAGGCACACCTTGCGAGCGGGTCGAACTGACCGCCCATGGGCTAAAACACGACCGCCAATGGATGATTGTTGATCAACACGGTCAGTTTCAGACTCAGCGTCAAATCCCCCATCTGGTGTGGATAACCCCCACAGTGGATAAAAGCGCCATCACTTTAAGTGCGCCTGGTCAACCGGATTTGTCACTACCCATTCTAGGGCCCGAGCAAGCCGCCAATCACCCTTCTAAGGCAGTCACCGTTTGGAAAGACTCGCTGCCGGCAATCGACTTGGGGCCGAAAGCTAGCCAATGGCTAGATGGCTTTCTTGAGGTGCCCGGCAAAAGTTACCACCTCGTTCAATTCGATCCCAACGCCACAAGAGTGAGCGACCCAAAATGGGCGGGAGAAGGTCCCGCAGCGGTGCGCTTTGCCGATGGCTTTGCCGTCAACGTTCTGTCTCAAGCAGCGGTAGATCTTTTTAACGACAAAGCGCTTGAAATGGGCTTAGAAACCGTCGACCCACTTCGGTTCAGACCCAACATTGTGCTCAATGGCCTTGAGGCTCACGCCGAGGATCTGTCTGACCGGCTTTTATTTGGTCTAGAGCATGACCAAATTGAGCTAGCCCTGGTCAAACCCTGCCCACGTTGCCAAATCCCGGATATCGATCCCAACACTTCAATCAAAGAACCCTTGATCAGTAAGATCCTGGCCACGTACCGCCAACTGTCTAGCATGGATCATGCGGTCTGTTTTGGTATGAACGCAGTGGTTCGCTCTGGCGCTGGCCATGACCTGTACATCAACCAGCCATTCCGCGGGTTCTACAACATTTGATGGTCGCCGTGCTCACACCCCTAAAGCTTTACCAACACAGCCGCGCCATTTGTTTGGCCTTGATCTTTGTCGCTATGCTAATCGGTGTTGCCCAAGCAAATCCCGCCGATTCGATAGCCACGATTCG
>JAWOGG010000217.1:0-18045 GCA_046497085.1 Orrella sp. | reverse complement strand
AAGGCGTTGATGCGCTGATACTAGGAGAGAAGTCATGATCCGTGCGACCACCTCAGCCATGCTAGCTGGGGTTATTGCTGTCTCTGGTTTGTTGTCCGCTTGCGCGCCAGTTTTAGTTGGGGGCGCAGCTGCCACGACCGCACTCGTGGCAACCGATCGGCGTACGGTGGGTCAACAAGTGTCTGACCAAGAAATCGAATTAAAAGTCGACAACAACTTAGTCACGGCCTTTGGACAGACCGCACGGATCAATGTCAGTGCATATGATGGCGTGGTGTTGTTAACGGGTGATGCCTTTAGCGAAAAAATTCGTGGTGAGGCCGCCAAGCTGACAGCAGACACCTCTCAAGTCAAATCAGTCATCAATCGCTTGTACGTTGGCCCCCTCGCCTCCTTTAGCCAAATCACGTCAGACACTTGGCTCTCCTCAAAAGTCAAAACCACCTTGATGACTGCTAAAGACATTCCTTACGGTGCCATCAAAATCACTGTTGAGCGTGATGATGTCTATTTACAAGGTTTGGTCACCGAAGCCGAGCAGACTCGTATCGCCGAAGTCACCTCCGGTGTTGGAGGCGTCAAAGAGGTCTACACCCTATTTCAAATCATGACCCCTGAACAGGTTGAAGCGTACAGACGCGCCAACCAACCCGTTGACGCGTTACCGTCAAGCAATCCAACCCCTGAGGGTGTGTCGCAAATCATCACGTCAGGAGAGTCCTCATCCAACACGGGCAATATGACTGCACCTGAACCTGGTGTGCCGAATGCGGCGCCCGTGGTTGCCCCAACCTCGCCTCAGGCACGTCCGCTGTGAGGCTTACAACTCCGATGCCCCTTCAACCAATCGTCACTGCACGCAACGGTTAGACACAATGAAAAAATTACTCACTGTGATTGCGGTTCTTGCCCTGGCGGCAGCGGGTTCCTGGTTATTTTTCACACCTAAACCCGAGGCACCCCAAGTCACGTTCAACACGCTAAAAGATGAATCCGTGTCGATGGCGTCATTACGAGGACAAGTGGTCTTGGTCAAATTCTGGGCCACCAGTTGCGTGACTTGCATTCAACAAATGCCCGACACGATTGACCTTTACCAAACGTATAAGCCACAAGGATTGGAAGTGGTCGCCGTGGCAATGGACTACGATCCTATTGAATACGTTAAAAACTTCGTGCAATCCAGAGAACTACCCTTTGTAATAGCACCGGATACCAGTGGCGAGGTGGCCAAGGCATTTGGCGACGTTAAGTTAACGCCGATCGCCTTTCTCATTGACCGTGAGGGTCGCATCGTTAAGCGTTATCTAGGTGTTTACGACAAACAAGACATGCGGCAGACGGTGGAGCAAGCCCTCGCCGGTTGAGTATGCTTAGCGGTTAATTCCGTTTTTGATTGCCAATGAGTGACTGTAATGACTGAAACTGCCGCCACACCCCTTGAGACAGAGACCATTGCCCGCGTACTGTCTGAATCCTTACCGTATATCCGTCAGTTTCATGGCACAACCATCGTGATCAAATACGGTGGCAATGCCATGATTGAGCCGGCATTGCAGCGCAGTTTTGCGCATGACGTGGTCTTGCTTAAGCTGATCGGCTTAAACCCTGTGGTGGTGCACGGTGGTGGCCCTCAAATCAACGAGGCACTCACACGTGTTGGCAAAGCAGGCACATTCATACAAGGCATGCGGGTGACCGACCTTGAAACCATGGAGGTCGTTGAGTGGGTACTTGGCGGCCAAGTCCAGCAAGACATCGTGATGATGATCAATGAGGCGGGTGGCAAAGCCGTTGGCTTGACAGGCAAAGACGGTGGCCTTATCCGCGCCCGCAAAAAACTCATGAACAATCATGAAGACCCTGACTCACCTTTGGACATTGGTTATGTGGGTGACATCACCAAGGTCGATCCCTCTGTGGTCAAAGCATTGCAAGATGACCAATTTATTCCCGTGATCTCACCGATTGGGTTTGGGGAAGATGGTTTGGCTTACAACATCAACGCTGACGTTGTCGCCGGCAAAATGGCTGAGGTGCTCGGCGCAGAAAAGCTGTTGATGATGACCAACACACCCGGCGTGCTCGACAAAGATGGTCAATTGTTACGCGAACTCTCCTCACGCACGATTGACGCGATGTTTGCTGACGGCACCATCTCAGGCGGCATGCTGCCCAAAATCTCATCTGCCTTGGATGCTGCCCGCAATGGTGTCAAATCGGTTCACGTCGTTGACGGTCGGGTACCACACTGCCTATTGCTTGAGGTACTGACCGATCAGGGTGTCGGCACCATGATTTCTTCTCGCTGATGATGCGCCGACTGTTAACACCCATGATTAAGGCTCAGCGCGCCCGGGTGGCGGGCGAGTTTCCTAAGTCCTCTGATTACCTTTGGCTATTTGATCTAGACAACACCCTGCACGACACCTCGCATCAACTCTTTGGGCATATCAGCCAAGGCATGACCGAAGCGGTGATGGAAAGTCTCGGCGTACAAGAGGCTGAGGCCCACGAAATCCGGGCCCGCTACTGGCGTCGTTACGGCGCAACCATGATAGGTATGGTTAAACACCACGGCATCAGTGCAGATACGTTTCTACAACGTAGCCATCGATTTGATGTCCGGCCGTTGATCAAGGCGGAATCTGGACTAAGAGACAAATTGGGTCGCCTGCCTGGACGCAAGGTGCTGGTAACCAACGCCCCCTTGCACTATGCGCGGGCAGTACTCAAACACCTGGGACTGTTACGTCACTTTCATAGTTTGTGGTCAATCGAGCACCTTAAGATACATGGTCAGTACCGGCCCAAACCGTCACCAAGCATATTGCGTCACATTTTGGCTAGAGAAGGGGTGAGTCCCTCGCGTGCCGTGTTGGTGGAAGACACCCTAGAAAACCTACGTGGCGCCCGCAAAGCGGGCTTAAAAACCGTGCATGTGTTTCACCCGTCCACACCGTTTGCACACAAACGCAAAGGCCGACCAAGCTACGTTGATTTGAGAGTCAATCAGGTGGGAGACTTACTTTTGAGTAAAAGACCGATGCGCGGTGGCCGCGGACAAACTGACTAGCTAGCAGGGACTCTGTGGCCACACACAGGGCAGTCAGGATCGCGCGGCACCTTGACCTCATGCCAGTGACTGCGGCGAGCCTCAAACATCACCAGACGGCCGGTTAACGGCCGCTCAATACCCACTAACACCTTGATCGCCTCAGCCGCCTGTAAGCTGCCAATAATGCCAACAAGCGGCGCAAACACACCCATGGTGGCGCAGTCGGTAGGCGTCACATCTTGAGCGTGTGGAAACAGACAGTGGTAACAAGGACTGTTTGCCTGTCTGGTATCAAACACGCACACTTGCCCTTCAAATCGGACCGCAGCCCCTGAAACCAGGGGCACTTGATTCTCCACGCACGCTTGATTCACCGCATGTCGTGTTTCAAAGTTGTCGCAACAATCAAGCACCACATCCACTTCACTGACTTGCTTGCGCAAGGCGGCGGTGTCTAGTCGCTCGGTCAGTGCCGTCACTTTTGTATCGGGGTTGATTTGGGCAATGGCCGCTTGGGCAGAGGCAACTTTTGTCATGCCGAGTCGATCATTGGTATGCATGATTTGCCGCTGAAGATTGCTGAGTTCGACCGTGTCGTTATCGGCAATCACCAGTTGGCCCACACCTGCCGAGGCCAAATACAAGCAAACAGGGGAGCCCAAACCACCGGCACCAACAACCAACACACGCGACTTAAGCAAAGTCGCCTGCCCCTCGATCCCGACTTCATCAAGCAGAATGTGCCGCGCATAGCGCAGCAGTTCATCGTCACGCATGGCTTTCTATTACTTGCTGCTAGCGGTCACGGCATCACTCGAGGGGCCTTCATCTACCGGCTCGCCTTTCAGGAAATTAACCGCCTGCTGCAATTGAAAGTCATCCTCTTCACCGAACTTAAACGGCTTGGGTGTCTCAGCTTCTGGATCCGTCGCTTTTTCTTGTTCGCCCTGCTCGGATTGCTTGAATTCCTCTTCGTCAGCTTTGCCATTACGCAGGTGCTTTTGAAGATCCGCTTCGCGCATGACGGTAAACAGATTGCCGATGGCGGTGTCTGTGACCACGATATCGGGCTCGATGCCTTTGGCTTGGATGGATCGTCCGTCAGGTGTGTAATACCGTGATGTGGTCAGCTTAATCGCTGTCTCATGCGAAATAGGCAAGATGACTTGCACTGAGCCCTTACCAAACGTTTGGTTGCCCATCACCTTGGCGCGGCCGTGATCTTGCAAGGCTCCCGCCACAATTTCAGAGGCTGATGCCGATCCTGCGTTGACCAAGACAACCATGGGTACCGTCTTGGTCCAAGCCGGTAGATCGCTAAGATAGTCAGGCTCACCACGGGCGTAATCCACTGGATTGGCCAAGTACTTATGACGTGAGTCGGCCGCGCGGCCATCTGTAGAGATCACCAGGGCATCTGCTGGCAAGAACGCTGCCGATACGCCAATCGCACCGGTTAACAAGCCACCTGGGTCATTACGCAAATCCAATATCAATGCTTTGGGCGCACCGTCTTGGCCCATTTCACTCAAATGCTCAGCGAGATCTTGACCTGTTCGATCTTGGAATTGCGCTACGCGTATGTATCCAATGTCGTCTGGCAACATTTTGCTGCGCACGCTGCGAACTTTAATGATGTCACGGATGAGATCAATTTTGATGGGTTTGGCTTGTCCTTGACGCACCACCGTCAAAGTAATCGGGGTTTTAACGGGACCACGCATCAACTTAACCGCTTCAGTTAACGCCATGCCCTTGGTCGAGGTATCGTCGACTTTAATGATCAGGTCACCCGCTTGCATACCGGCACGCTCTGCTGGCGTGTCTTCAATGGGCGAAATCACTTTAACGAAACCGTCCTCAGCACCGATCTCGATGCCGAGACCGCCAAACTGCCCACGCGTCGATGTGCGCATGTCTTTAAACGCATCGGCATCAAGGTAGGCTGAGTGAGGATCTAAATCCGTGAGCATGCCCGAGATGGCGCCGTTGATGAGTTCTTCGTCAGGCACTTCCTCGACATAATTGTTTTTAATGGCGGCAAAGACATTTGAAAACTGTCGCAACTCATCAAGCGGCAAGGGCGCGCCTGAGCGTTGCGCCACTGCCGAGATGCCCACGCTTAAGAGAACGCCAGCCACAATGCCTGTGCACAGCAACCCTAGCGTCCGTAATTTCCGACTACTCATCTGAATTCCTTTGACCTCTTCGCCCTGCCGGCAACGGCATGCCCGTTTGAACAACAAATCAACGTCGCTTGTTTTTACGCTAACAATACTTTATGCCAACAATACCCAACCTTACTTGAAGTAAAGCTGCGGATCCAATGGCACCCCTTTATGCCTTATTTCAAAGTATAGGGCTGATTCAAGCTGTCCGCCGGTATTTCCCGCGCCAGCGATGATGTCGCCCGCTTTAACTTGATCACCCACCGCTTTTAACAAGCTTTCATTATGGGCATATACCGTTAAAAACTCATCACTGTGGTCCACGATAATCAAGTTACCGAAACCCCTTAACCACGTGGCGTAAACCACCGTTCCCGCCGCCACCGCCTTGACCGGTGTACCGGTCTCAGCATCGATCAATACCCCCCGCCAGGCCCCGCCGTCGGGGCGGTTGCTGCCGTAGCGGGCCAACAGCTGGCCCGCTACGGGTTGCTCTATGCCCCGTTTCAAGCCTTCGCCTTGGGGCAAATCCGACAGAATGCTGTCCCGGATAGCCTCAGCGTGGGCTTGATCGGCTTTGAATTGCTCGATTTGCTGCCCCAATCCCTCAATCAGATCGCCCAACCGTTGCTCATCGCGTGAAAGGCGGTCGCGCTCAGCGCGCTGTGCTGCCAACTGCCCATCTAAGCGCGCTAAAAGCAATTGCCGTTGCTGTTTACGCTTAACCAAACGCTGCTGCTCAGTCTCAACGGCTTTAGCAGTTGCGGCTTGTTCCTTTTGTTGCACCAATTGGGCTTTTCTTAGGTCTGAAAGTTCCGCCATTCGACGATTGATCTGAGAAATAATCTCCACCCGAGCCTCTGAAACGTAGGCCAGATAGCCCAAGTCTCGACCCAGTGATTGGGGATCCTGTCCCGACAACATGGCGCTCCATGGCGAAAGCCCACTGCGGTACTGTGCTCGCATCTGGTTGGCCAAAGCCTGCTTGTCGATTGCCAAAGCCTTTGTTTGAGCCGCCAAATCAGACTCCAGCTCTTTCAGCGAAGCGGCTAATTCACGCTGTTTGCTCTGAAGCTGTTGCAATTGGCGGTTGGTATCAGAAATGGCCGTTTCAATGGACTTCAACTCATCGGCGGTGGATTTGTAACGGGACTGCTGCGCCTCTAATTTCTTTTGCAGGGCCTGAATCTGACCTTGCAACGCCCGCCGTTGTTCGGCCGCTTGGGCCTTTTGCTCGCTTAAAGATTGGGCTGATTGGGATGATTGCGCCTGCGCGCCACCCGAGGCCGCCAGTGCTACCACCATCAAGGCGGCAGTCATTGAGGCAGTCATTGAGGCACGCAGGCAGGCCATCGGCAATTTGAGGGGTCCGTGAGTTAGGTGATGAGTTGTGTAATGAGTTATTTGATAAGTTATTTATTACGCTATTTGTTTTGAGCTTTGCCCTGAGCGGCAATGGCTGCCATTGCCGCCTCAATCACGGCGGGGTCAGCCAAATAATAGTGACGAATGGGCTTAAGCGCTTCATCTAATTCATAGACCAACGGCTGACCGGTGGGAATATTCAAATTGACAATGTCCTCATCGGAAACGTTATCGATGTGCTTGATCAGTGCTCGCAGACTGTTGCCGTGGGCCGCAACCAACACACGGCGGCCGGATTTAACCGCTGGCGCGATGGAATCGTTCCAGAAGGGTAAAACCCGCTCAACCGTGTCTTTAAGGCACTCTGTGGCAGGGAGCTGTTCAGGGGTAAGTCGCGCGTAACGGGCGTCGAATTTGGGATGACGCGGGTCATCAAGCGGCATGGGCTCTGGGGCTATGGCGTAAGCGCGGCGCCAAATAAGCACTTGTTCGTCGCCAAACTTTGCGGCTGTTTCGGCTTTGTTAAGCCCTTGTAAGTTGCCGTAGTGACGCTCATTTAAGCGCCAGTTGTTGTGTACAGGCACGTACATTTGGTCTAGGGAGTCTAAAGTAATCCATAGCGTACGGATGGCGCGCTTCAGAACAGAGGAAAAAGCCAGGTCAAAGGCATAACCTTTTTCTGCGAGTAGCTTTCCAGCGTCCCACGCCTGTTGACGTCCCGTCTCTGTCAGGTCAACATCTCCCCAACCGGTGAAACGGTTCTCTAAGTTCCACTGACTTTCGCCGTGCCGCATTAAGACAAGTTTGTACATGGTTTTAGGTCTTTAAGTGAATAGATGACAAGCATTTTATAATTCATACCATTGTCCTGCTTTGGACGCCTTTGCAAAAGCGAAAATACCGTGGATTTTTTTCAAGAAACCAACAACTTAATGCTCATCGCCATTGCGGTGTCTTCTGGTCTCATGCTGCTATGGCCAATCATTCAGCGACAACGAGCCGGCAACGTGGTCAATCCCGTGCGGGCCGTCCAAATGATCAATCATGAGGACGCGCTTGTGATCGACATCAGACCACTCGCAACCTACCAAGGTGGACACATACCCAACGCGCGTAACGTGCCGCTGTCTGATCTTGACAGTAAATTGGCTAGCCTTCCAAAGGACAAGCCAATTATCCTAGCCTGCGATCGTGGCCAAATGGCGATCGGGGCGGCTGCCAAGCTACGTCAAGCAGGATTAGACAAAGTCGCTGTGCTTGAAGGCGGCTTGAACGCTTGGGTACAGGCCGGCATGCCTACGTCAACCAAGAAGAAGTGATTGCAAGCTATTGAAACCGTCCATTCCTATTGGACACACACCATAACCGAGGAGCAACAACAATGAACAAAGTCGTGATGTACTGCACAGGGTTCTGCCCATTTTGCACCCGAGCCGAAGCATTGTTGGCCAAACGCGGTGTGAGCGAAATCGAAAAAGTGCGCATCGACACTGACCCCGAACAACGGGAGTTGATGATGAAAACCACCCAGCGTCGCACGGTGCCACAAATCTTCATCGGACAGACACATGTGGGCGGTTATGATGAGTTGGCTGCACTTGATCGCGCAGGCGATTTGATGCCCTTGCTTGAGGCAAGCGCTTAATCCGCGCATTAAACGTAGTCATCCACAAACCCCAACTGGAATTTTTATGGCAGAAGAAAACACGGCAGCACAAAACACCGCCGCACAAAACACCTCAGGCCAAGACGAGGCGGCAGCGGCTTTTAACTTGCAGCGCGTCTACCTCAAAGACTTGTCGCTCGAGATGCCTAACGCCCCCCACATCTTTTTAGAGCAGGCCTCGCCAAATGTTGAAGTCAACATTGGTATTGGCGGTCAAAGACTAGCCGAGACCATGTTTGAAGCCACAATTACGGTAACAGTCACCACCAAAATTGACGACAAAGTGCTTTACCTGATTGAAGCGACTCAAGGCGGGATTTTTGAGATTGCCAATATCCCTCAAGAGCAGTTCGATCCCTTGCTCGGCATTGTCTGCCCAACCATGCTCTATCCCTACCTGCGTGCCAACGTGGCTGATGCGATCACCCGCACCTCGTTGCCACCTTTGCATTTGACCGATGTGAACTTCCAGGCCCTCTATCAACAGCGCTTGGCTGAGAACGGACAGACCGAAGGCGGCAATCAAGCAAAGGCGGACACTAAAGCGGACGCCAAGGACGCGGCACCCGGCATCATCTTGCCTCCTGGTGCGACTCGCCAGTAGCACTGGATCGATCCTGAGGGATTTCGTGAGGTAATGCGAAACAGCCGCGAACCGTCGCGATACCGACTCGATACCCCTCAGGATCTTGAGCTTGCCAGATGACTCATTTCACCGCTCCAAACACCGTCACTCCAGACGCCACCGCCCATCATCGCGAACCCATTCCCGTCGCCGTTCTTGGCGCGGGGGCTTGGGGCACGGCGTTGGCGGCGGCAGCGACTGGCAAAGCAGATGTTTTGTTGTGGGCCAGGCAGTCACAAACCGCTTCAGAGATCAACCAAACCCATCGCAACACACGTTATTTACCTGACATTCCACTGCCGGCTTCGCTCGCTGCCACCAACGACCTCACGGCCGCCTTCGATCATGTCACACAAGCCGGAAATCCTGGTTTATTGGTACTTGGAACGCCTGTCTCTGGTCTAACCGACATGTGCGCTGCCATCAACGCACACGTTAAACATCACGACTCTCTGATTGGTGTGATCTGGACCTGCAAAGGGCTAGACGCACAATCGGCCAAGCTTCCTCACGAAATGGTCAGTGACGCGCTCAGTCCTTTGAGCCAGTTGGCCTTGGGCGTCTTGTCTGGGCCTTCATTTGCACTTGAAGTCGCGCGCGGACTGCCGGTGGCTTTGACAGTTGCCAGCGATGAGCCAGCCATTCGTCAGGCCACCACTGATATCTTCCATAGCGATCACATACGTGTTTACAGCACCAACGATGTGGTCGGCGTCGAAGTGGGTGGTGCTTTAAAAAATATCATGGCGATTGCCTGCGGCGTATCTGACGGCCTCGCACTTGGCAACAACGCACGCGCAGCACTGATCACCCGGGGCTTGGCAGAAATGACACGGTTTGGCACCGCGCTGGGCGCTCAAAGCGCGACGTTTTACGGGTTAACCGGTTTAGGTGACCTGGTGCTGACCGCCACCGGAGAACTGTCGCGCAATCGTCAGGTGGGCTTACAGATCGGGCAAGGCAAGCAATTATCGGAGATTTTGGCGCAAGGCTTGACTGCTGAGGGTGCACGCTGTGCTCAGGCGGTGTTGCAGCGCGCGCGTAAATTGAATGTCTCCATGCCCATCACCGAGGCGGTATGCGCCACACTGTTTGATAATGTCCCGCCCGCGCAAGCCGTCGCCAAGCTAATGGCGCGAGACGCCACCGAGGAGTGACCGAGGTCGAGATCAGCAGGACTATGTACCACCCTCATAGCCCTGTTGTCGCCAAGCCTCATAAAGCACCACCGCCACGGCATTCGATAGGTTCAAGCTGCGTTGACCCGCTCGCATGGGTAGGCGAATCCACTGATCAGGCTCAAACTGCGCGCGCTGTTGCTCTGACAAGCCAGCCGTCTCACGCCCAAACACCAGCACATCGTTCGGTGTAAACGCCACCTCGTTCACCAAATGCTTGGCCTTGGTGGTTAATGCAAACTGGCGGGTCGATGGTGCCCCGGTGGCAATTAACGCCGCCTGAAGGCTGTCATGCACTTGCAGGGGCTGCCATTCGTGATAGTCCAACCCCGCGCGTCTTAGGCGACGATCATCGATTTCAAAGCCCAACGGGCGCACCAAATGCAACTTAGCGCCGGCATTGGCGCACAAACGGATCACGTTGCCCGTGTTAGGAGGGATTTCAGGCTCAACTAAGATGACATTAAACATGGGCTGGATTGTGCCAGATCACGACGTACGCATGGCGGCGACCGCGGTCACACCGCGCGCACCGGCTGCGAGTAACGCTCGTGAGGCTTCGGCAAACGTGCTTCCAGTCGTCATCACATCGTCAACCACCCCAACCCAGCGTCCACGAACCGACGGGCTGGCTAAGAGTGAATGCGCCAAGGCGGTTTGACGCTCGGCGCGCGAACGGGACTTTTGCGGGGCGGTGTCGCGAATCCGGGTCAACCAGCTGGTGCGCAAAGCAATACCGCTTAAGCGACTCATGTGCCAAGCCAGTTGCTGGGGCGGACTAAAACCCAATTGCTGCAGACGCTGCGCACTCGCCGGCACCGGCACCCAGGCTTCGGGCCGCTGCGCCTCTATGACCGCTTGCGCCGATTTAAGCATCAGATGCGCCAGAGGCCTAGCCAATGACAATTGTCCACGCAGCTTAAAATCAACTATCAGCAATTGCGCCGGAAACCCGTAGTCTAGGGCAGCGCAAGCATAAGCCTGCGGTGGCGGCTGATCACGACAGTGGTCGCACCAATTGTCACACCCGTTGTCACACCAATTACTGCTTAAGCGGGAAGCATTAAAAAGGGGCAATCGCGGCGTCTCAGGATCAAGCTCACTACAATGACCCCATGAATCAGATCGATCGTTGGCACAACGAACGCACAGCAGGCGCCGCTGTCGGGAGGCGTAACAATCCTCCTCACAACCAGCACAAAGTAAGCCTGCGTGTGATGTCAGCTCACACAAGGGACAGTGCGTGCGCCAACAAGCGAATACACGTTCGCGCAGCTGATTTAATACACTCATTTCAAATCCCCAACCAGTCTTTACTAACCCCAACCAACCACCACTTGCCCAAGATTCTGACCGATTCCGCCAAACGCTGAGACCCGAGTATGACAACAACAGCCGACATAGCACCGCTAGATATCAATAAGCGCCACGTTCAACAACAGTTTGAGCGGCGCCTAGGAAAAGCAGATACGGAGTTTTTGTACGGTGAGGTGGCACAACGTCTATTTGATCGGCTTTGTCTGATTCGTTTGGCACCTGCGATCATGATGGATGCTGGCTGCGGCACTGGTCTGCGAACAGCACTGTTGCGCAGTCGTTTTCCCAAAACCGACCTAATCAGTGTCGACCATAGCCCGCTCTTACTGGAACGCTTACGCGAGCAACAAGGCTTGAGCCGATGGTCAAAACCTTGGGCACGTCTGCGTAAACAAGGCCAACACCAGGTCCGTTGTGCAGACATGGCTGATACCGGCGTGACGGCCGAATCCCTTGACCTTGTCTGGTCCAATTTGGCGATTCATTGGCACGATCGGCCGCACGATGTACTAAGAGAATGGGCACGGGTTCTTAAACCCAATGGCTTGGCCTTGTTTAGCGGCTGGGGACCGGCCACCGGCATCGAGTTGCGCCAAGCGTTGACACAGATGGGCGCCAAGGCAGGCCAAGACCAACACCAATCGCCGATGGCTACCCTACCCTTAGTCGACATGCATGATTTAGGCGATTTGATGGTGCAACAGGGGTTTTCTGATCCGGTGATGGACCAAGAGACCTTGACCTTAACTTACGATCAGCCCGAGGCTTTATTGGCTGATGCGTGGGCCTTAGGCGGCAATCCCAATCCTCATCGTCGCGCCGGACTGGTCGGTCGCCAATGGCGCAATGACTTGCTAGAGGCACTGGCGAGCAACCGCCAAGCCGACACCGGCAAACTAACGCTCACCATTGAAGTGGCCTACGGTCACGCTTGGCGCAGCGGCACGCGTCGCATGGCCGGCGAAACCCGCATCAGTCTGGACACCATTACTGGCCGGCGTTAATCAATTAAGACTCAACCGCTCACGCGCCTGTTGGTATTCCTGGCTTAAGCGTGCCACGATATCGGCCACCGGTATGACCTCATCAATTTGACCCACGCCTTGACCCGCCCCCCAGATGTCTTTCCAGGTTTTGGGTTTGGAGGTGCCAGAAGAAAAGTTCATAGCGCCTTTATCCGCGTTTGGCAGCTCATTGGGGTCTAAACCGGCTTTCTCAATACTCTCGCGAATGTAATTGCCGTGCACACCGGTGAAGAGGTTGGTGTAGATAATGTCTGATGCTTGAGCCCTAACGATGGCTTCTTTGTAAGGGTCAACCGCATTGGCTTCGGCGCTTGCGATGAAACGGGTACCAATGTAGGCCAGGTCCGCGCCCATGGCTTGCGCCGACAAAATCGCCGCACCAGTGGCAATTGCACCTGACAAGATCACGGGGCCTTGATAATGTCGGCGCAGTTCGCCCACAAGGGCAAATGGCGACTGGGCCCCTGCGTGTCCACCGGCTCCGGCAGCCACCACAATCAATCCATCCACACCCGCTTCAAGGGCCTTGGCTGCGTGCCGCATATTGATCACGTCATGCAGCACAATCCCGCCATAGGCATGCACCGCATCAATGATTTCAGGCACGGGAGCCCGTAATGAGGTGATAAAGATTGGCACCTCATGTTTGATACAGGTTTGTACGTCGTCCATCAGACGCACGTTGGAGTTGTGCACGATTTGATTCACCGCGATCGGTCCGACCCGCTTCTCAGGATTGTCCGCTTGGTACTGCGCCAGTGTTGATTTCATTTGACCTAGCCACTCATCAAGTGCGCCTGGCTCACGGGCGTTTAAAGCCGGAAACGATCCAACAATGCCCGCTTTACATTGCGCCAATACAAGCTCTGGATAGCTGACCGTAAACATCGGTGACGCAATCACAGGCAATGAAAGGTTCTGTAAAACAGCAGGGAGATTTGAGGTATCCATAAGGCGAAGGGCTCTTTCTGTTTGAATTTAAAAAGTTATTGCTTGCCAATGAGTGTAGCCATCTGTAGCGCATGCGGATCGTTGGTGCGGCTTTGCAACTCCGAAATCACGCCTGCTTGATCGGCCGATGATCTGTTTTGGCTGACCTTCCATTTGGCCTGTACGCTGTGCACCGTGAATTCCAGCCCCACGATGGCTTTGAGCATCGCTTGCACATAGTCGACAGGTGCATCGTTGACAGACCAAGGCACCGCTTGATCACGCTCGTGGTGTTGAGTCAGGTGTGTGACGATTTGCTGTTTCAGCTCAGGATCGTGATGCACCATCAGTTGGCCAATCAATTGCACTGTGGTGTAGTTATACGTTGGCACCACACGGTGGGTGGTTTGTTTCGAAGGGTAGGCGTTCGGGGTAATGTAAGCACTTGGGCCATTGAACAGTGCCATGGCTTGGGGCTTATCAGCGAGCGTTTGCCACATGGGATTGGCGCGTGCCACATGGGCCCAGAGTCGCGCACCAGGTTCGATCCCGAACTCCGTTCCGGTCGACTCTCCCGGCGCCAGCACCATCGGAACCGGATTAATCGTCAAGCCCATTGGTTGATCACCGGCTGCATCCGAAGCCGTCAGCAAATTGGCCAACGGAAAGTCGTGTATCAGCTTAGCGATGGCTTCTGCCGATGGGGCGGCGAAATGCTCAGGAATATACATAACAGAACCGTTGAAATATTAAGCTGCGTTAGCGAAGCAGGCTGGCCCTAGTCACAAACACAGTGGCGTACCCTTACACTGGTGAAGTTATCTTTTAGCATTTTGAATCACTGGAAGCATCACCATGACGATCACTCTAACAACACAAGGCCTTTGAGATGACGCAAGAGCGACAAATCGTCGTGCCCGCGTCTTTTTTAGCGCTCTACACACCAAAAGGTCGGACGCGACCGACGCCACCGCGAGAGTGGTTAGAGCAGCGTCATGACTTGTGTGAAGACCTGAGCCAGTTGCTACTCGAAACCGTCAAAGAAAAAATGTGGTCGCTAGGCATTACCGAAAGTGATGCCTTAGAAAGGGTACAGCAAGGTTTGGACGAACTGCCGCTTGAGCTCAGTCAGGATGAGGCGCAATGGGTCATGACGCGATTGGAGGAAATCCTTAGAACTTGATGTGGCCGTTAGATGACCTCACGGCATCACTGCGCACCACGGCTTGCCTTGAAATACCCTAAACTTGAACGATTCAATCAACAAAAATGACGGCCAAATGACTGACGCTGGGGTGATACCTTGGAAAGTCGGGTCAGGCCTCGCTAGAAAAGGTGTATAGATGCGTATTTCAAAGTCTAAAAGATGGACCAAGCAATGGATTTCATCGGTTTTGGCTTGCTTGATGTTGTTAAGCCCCGCTGTCTCTTCGGCGTGCACCAGCTTCTTGTTGCCTGGCTCAGACGGTGGATTCGTTTACGGTCGCACCTTAGAGTTCGGCATGGACATCGACTCCAAAGGTATCGCGGTGCCACGTGGTCAGGCCATGCAAGGCACCGGTATCGATGGCAAAGCGGGCAGTGGCTTGAACTGGACAACCAAGTACGCCGCCTTTGGCACCTCAGGCCTTGACCTTCCCATCATTGTTGATGGGATGAATGAAAAAGGCCTGGCGGGCGGCATGCTGTACCTACCCAACATTTCCGAGTACCAGGACGTCAGCCCAAGCGATTCGTCTAATTCGATTGCGTCCTATGAGATGCTGGTGTTTGCACTGACCAACTATGCCACCGTCGATGAAGCCAAAAGTGGCTTTCGGGCCATTAAGGTCAACCGCTCACCACAAAAGCTGTTTAAAGGCGTTGTGCCTCTGCACCTGACGCTACACGATGCCACTGGCAAGAGCATTGTGATTGAGTACATTGGTGGTGAGCTGCAGATTTCTGACAATCCAACCAGTGTGCTGACCAACTCCCCGCAATTTTCATGGCACTTGAGTGCTTTAGGCAACTATGCGGGTTTAAGCACTGAAGACCCTAAGCCCATGAAAATGGGTGACGCGAGTTTTGGGCCGCCAAGTTCAGGTGGAGGTATGACGGGGCTGCCGGGCGACTTTTCTTCGCCCTCACGTTTCGTGCGGGCTTTTTTCATGAAACAAAACACACCCACTGACAAGACCTCGCTTGAGCAGGTTGGCACCGCCTTTCATTTTCTGAATAACTTCGACATTCCACCAGGCATGGTGTCCCTGAGCAGTGGCTTTGGTGGCAGTAGCGGTGGCTATGAGATTACTTATTACGCGGCAGTCTCAGACATAAAAAATAAAGTCTTCTACATCCGCACCCACGACAACCCATCGATTCAATCCATTGAGATGGCTGATCTTGATCTCGACGCCGAAGAAATTCGCTACTTTGACCTCAAGACACCATGGGATGTGCACTCGCTAACAAGCAAGTAATCTTGATCGGTGTTTGGGCATACTCACCGAGGCCGTCTCAGATGACCTTGCCTCGGTTGAGAATTCCCTTGGGGTCTAGCGCTGCCTTGATCGTGCGCATCAAGCCTATTTCTGCCTCACTTCGCGTGTGACCCAACCAGTCTTTTTTACGAGTGCCTATGCCATGCTCAGCAGAAACTGAACCTTCAAAGCGCTGAACCAAGTCATAAACAGCCTGCTCAATCTCGGCTTTCGGAAAGGCTTCACGAGAGCCCGGCACGTGAACGGCAATGTGCAAATTGCTATCCCCAATGTGCCCAAAATAAAGCGACTCAGCCTTTGGTAGCACCTGAGACAGGTTCTGTTTCAGTGTGTCTACAAATGCACCGATGGTCTGTATCGGCAAACTCACATCAAAGCTCGTGTATGGCGACCACAACAACGGAAACTCCGAGACCGAATCGCGAATACGCCAGAAGGCATCACTCTCCTTACCCGATTGGGCAATCGCGGCATCTGAGATCTCACCACTGTCTAAGCCGGCTTCAAGCAACGATTCCAATGCAGTGGTGGATAAGCCACCCGCACCGGTCGTGCATTCCATTAAGACCACCATCGACTCTGGCGCTGCCAAAGGTCGAGTGTTGCCTGGGACGCGGGTGGTCATAAAATCATAGAAATCTGGCCACATGACCTCGTAGGCCAGCAGTGAGGCTTGCGCGGCTTGTCGCACCCTCGCCAAAAACTTCAAGACACTTTTATCGTCAGGCAATGCGCACAGCACCGAGGTGGTCTCTGAAGGCATGGGGTGTAGACGCAGCACCGCGCGAGTCACGACACCCAACGTTCCCTCACTGCCAATAAACCATTGCTTGAGATCGTAGCCGGCATTGTTTTTGATCATCTTATTCAAACTGTTGATCACCGTGCCATCGGCCATAACGACTTCAAGACCTAAGACTTGCTCGCGCATCATGCCGTAGCGAATCACCCGATTGCCACCCGCATTGGTCGAAATATTGCCGCCCACCTGGCAAGAGCCACGCGCGCCTAAATCTACTGCAACGTATAAACCCACCTCTGCAGCCGCTTGCTGGGCCACTTGCAACGCCGTGCCTGCCCACACCGTCATCGTGCCCGCAGCGGCATCAATCTCTTCAATCCCCTGTAATCGCTCTAGACTGATCACCACCTCGCCTGGTTGAACTTGGCTGCCACCAACCAATCCCGTCATACCGCCCTGCACCGTCACGGGCTGCCCATGCGTATGACAAATACTGAGTGCGACGCTTGCCGCGTGCGTATCGCGTGGTCTTAACACCGCCAATGGTTCAGCCACCACGGCTTTGGACCAATCGGTCTTGTAACGCTCATCAATTTGCGTACCCGTTAAGACCTCCGCGTCACCGAACGCTTCACATAGCGACTGAACCACAGCGTTATTCATCATGAGATCCTTTCATCGGTAGATCCTTATTTTCTTTGACAGCCCAACAGAGGATGCGACAATCGAACCGTTGGGTTCAACAATCAATGGTGCAGCCCGTCGATTCAACACAGTAATACATGGGCGTTCTGAACAAAAGTGCAAGGATAGGGAAAAATCATGCCGACTTCAGCAGCCACCCCACTGTCAAAGACCGCTCTAAACCGCTTTTTAGCTGAAATGCCAAAAGCCGAGCTACACATGCACATCGAAGGCTCCCTAGAGCCAGAGATGATTTTTAAGTTAGCCCAACGCAATGGTTTAACACTGGCTTACCGTGATGTCGCGGCGCTGAAAAAAGCTTATCAGTTCACTGATTTGCAAAGCTTTTTAGATGTCTTTTTTGCGGGTAACAGCGTTTTACTCACTGCCGATGACTTCTACGACATGGCCATGGCTTATTTTGAACGGGCGGCCGCTGACAACGTGGTGCACGCTGAGTTATTTTTTGATGCGCAGGCACATACTGCACGGGGCGTCGCATTTAAAACCATCATGGATGGATTGATCCGCGCCCAAGTTCAAGCCCAGGCCACCTTGCAATTGTCATCAGGCTTGATCCTATGTTTTTTAAGGCACCTAAGTGAGCAAGAGGCTTTTGAATGCTTAGCGCAAGCCTTACCGTGGCGCGAGCATTTACTTGGCGTGGGTCTGGATAGCAGCGAAATCGATCACCCCCCAGAGAAGTTTGCACGTGTCTTTGACTACGCGTCCTCACTGGGTTTAAGGCGTGTGGCTCACGCGGGTGAAGAAGGTCCGCCTGAATATATACGTCAAGCGTTAAGC
>JAWOGG010000208.1:0-5263 GCA_046497085.1 Orrella sp. | reverse complement strand
CATCAATCGATCGACCGAAATGGCGCTGGCTGGCTTCAAACATAGCCTCTACTTGCTCTTTGTCAGTCACGTCTGCTTTGACGGCAAGCGCACTGTCGCCTAATGTTTTAGCAAGCGCTTGGGCAGCTTGCTCACTCTCGTGATAGTTGATGACGACACTTGCTCCCTCCTGAGCCGCTGCTTGGACGATGTATTTGCCCAGGCCACGCGCGCCACCTGTCACTAAAACAAGCTGCTCTGAAATTTCCATGACTCATCCCTTATAATTGAATACTTGTTATTTTGCTTGATTTCAGAGCGCTGATGGGTGTTTTGCCAGTGGGGTTACATGGATTTGCATATAGGGAAAGAGCGGCAGTTCACTAAGTAAACGATGCAGTTCATCATGATCACGGGCATCGAAAACGCTAAAGTTGGCATACTCCCCTACCACTCGCCAGATATGAACCCACTGACCGTTGCGCTGTAATTCATGGCAGTAGTCTTTTTCGCGAGCTTTAATTTCCTCAGCCTGTTGGGCTGGCATGTCTGAAGGTAAGTTGACATCCATTCTGACCAAATAAAGCATTTCGACCCCCCCGGTTTATTGAAAAATAAGCTTGTTCATCACCATAGCCCGATAAAGTAGCTGGATTTCACCCTAAGACGGTTGGCTTGTCGTACGATTCACACTACTTTACGGTTAGATGATGTTATAGATCTTCTACCAATTATGGAGACTGCCATGCTGTACGACTTACTAAAAACGATTCACCTATTGTCTATTGTTCTTTGGGTGGGTGGCATGATGTTCGCACTGTTTTTTTTAAGACCGGCCATTTCCCAGTTAGAGGGTCCGCAACGACTGACCTTGATGCAAGACGTCATGAGCCGATTTTTTAAGACTATTACTGTGGCGTCTTTGTTGGTACTGGTTACTGGGTTTTGGATGTTGGGTCGCGTCGCCAAGCAAATGGTGCAGTCCGGTGTCGGGTTTGAAATGCCAATTGCGTGGTGGTTCATGGCCGTTGTTGGAACATTGATGGTTGCGATTTACTTTCACATCCGCTTTGCACTTTTTAAGCGATTCAACGATGCAGTTAAATTTTCTGTTTGGGACAAGGCCGCAACTGCATTCGCCAAACTGCGTTTGTGGGTGGGTATCAACTTAAGCCTTGGTATTTTGATCATCGTGGTGACCTTATTGGGCCGCACGCTGTAGAGCATTGATCCGAGGTATATGCCCGATAAAAAAAGCCGTCCTCAAACTTTAGGACGGCTTTTTTGTAATCACTCGGTGATCTAGTGAGTGACTTTAATAACTAATATTCGAGAAATTAACCGAATCGACCTGTGAGGTAGTTTTGCGTTAGTTCGTGTTTCGGATTGACGAAAATGTCTTCGGTGTTACCCACTTCAACAAGTTTGCCTAAGTGAAAATAGGCGGTGCGGTCTGACACACGAGCGGCTTGCTGCATGGAGTGTGTCACCACCACGATGGTGTAATCCTTCTTAAGTGCGTGCATCAGCTCTTCGACTGTTGCTGTGGCGATTGGGTCAAGCGCAGAACATGGCTCATCCATCAAAATCACTTCTGGACTGACGGCGATCGCACGGGCAATACAAAGTCGCTGTTGTTGGCCGCCAGACAAACTTGTTCCTGGTTGGTCAAGACGATCTTTGACTTCCTTCCACAAACCAGCTTGCGTGAGCGCAGCCTCAACAATTTCATCCATCTCTGCTTTGTTATTGGCCAGACCGTGAATCTTAGGGCCATATGAAATGTTTTCGTAGATGGACTTGGGAAAAGGATTAGGCTTTTGAAACACCATGCCGACCCGGGCTCGCAATTCGACCACGTCTAATTTTGGGTCGTAAATGTCTTGGCCTTCAAGTTCAATTTTGCCCTTGACCCGGCAAATATCAATGGTGTCGTTCATGCGATTCAATGTGCGCAAGAACGTCGATTTGCCGCAACCAGAAGGTCCAATGAAAGCCACCAGTTCTTCGGAACCAATATCAAGCGACACGTTTGAGATGGCCTGCTTTTCACCATAAAACACGTCGACGTGCTTTGCGCAGACTCGCGGCTTATCAAGGGTAATGTTGCCAACCGTTTCAAACGAAGGATCACTGTAGTCGGTGGTGATCGGACTGCTCATGGTAGTGGTGGTAGCCATAGGGATTCCTTGTTGTGGCGCAAACTCAAAGGGTGTGAAGCCAGCGCCTCAATTAAATATTCTTTTCAAACTTACTGCGCAGATAAACAGCGATGGCATTCATGGTGATCAAAAATCCAAGCAGCACCAAAATGGCTGCACTAGTGCGTGACACAAACCCTCGTTCTGGGCTATCAGCCCAAATAAAGATCTGGGTGGGTAACGCGGTCGATGCTGCCAAGGGGCCATCAGGAATTGTCGTTAAAAATGCGTTCATACCGATCAGCAATAGTGGTGCTGTCTCTCCGAGCGCCTGAGCCAAACCAATAATGGTGCCGGTCAATATGCCAGGAATAGCCACCGGTAAGACGTGGTGGAATACGGCTTGTTGTTTAGAGGCACCGACGCCTAGTGCAGCCTCGTGTATGGATGGCGGCACAGCCTTAAGCGCGGATCGGGTTGCGATGATGATGGTTGGTAACGTCATCAATGCCAATGTCAGACCGCCCACTACGGGTGCAGATCGCGGCATGCCAAACCAGTTAAGAAAGACTGCAAGTGCCAACAAGCCGAACACCACCGAGGGTACAGCGGCTAGGTTGTTAATGTTGATCTCGATAATATCGGTGATTCGGTTCTTAGGTGCAAAAAGCTCAAGATAGATTGCGGCACCAATACCGACAGGAAAACTAATCACAAAACATACCAGTAACGCGTAGAAGGATCCGGTCAAGGCGCCCGCTAAGCCTGCCATTTCAGGGAATCGTGAATCGGCGTGCGTAAATAGTAAAGTATTGAATTGGCTTGAAACTGCGCCATTTGCTTTTAGCGTATTGAACCAAGCCACCTGAGGGTCTTTCAGGCGTCTAAATTCTTGTGGGGTGTCTGGATTGATAAGACGCTTGGCCAATTGGTCATATGGATCTGACAATGGCACAGAAAATTCGATGGTTTTGCCAATGTCTTCGGGGTTGGCCTCGATGTAGTCCCGCAACAAATACTGAGCCGCTGGCGTCGGAATTTTGTAAAGTTCACGTTTTTCCGTGCTTGAAGTAACTTCCGGAAATTCTTTTTGCAACGCTTCTTGGATGATGTTGCGATAACGTCCTTTCGCCGGATCATCAGCCGAAACATACTCTTCGCTGATATCAACGGTTAATGTCAAGAATGATTGGGTAAACGCGTGATGACCGGTTTGAATCAAGCTACCGATCAAGATGACCAGTACGCCAATAGCCACAGTCAAAGCACTCAAACCAATAAGTTTGAGGACAAAGTCCCCGCGACGCCGGCGCGCATAACGGGCGCCAGACATGATCTCTTTCCAATTGGGTTTCTTTAAAGACACACTCATGTTCAATACGCCTTAGTCATACATTTCGCGGTATTTACGGACAATCCGTAATGCGAGCACGTTCAGTAGCAGGGTGACGATAAACAGCATCAATCCTAATGCAAAGGCTGATAGTGTTTTGGGGTTGTCAAACTCGGTGTCACCAATCAGCATGGTCACAATTTGAACGGTAATGGTGGTGACTGACTCAAGCGGGTTGATGGTCATCGCCGCAATCAAACCAGCGGCCATCACCACAATCATCGTTTCACCGACTGCACGGCTAATTGCCAGCAAAATGCCGCCAACAATACCGGGGATGGCCGCAGGAAATAGCACTTTCAGCACTGTTTCCGCTTTTGTGGCGCCTAGCGCCAAAGAGCCGTCCCGGAGACCGTTGGGAACCGCTTGCAGAGAGTCGTCAGTGAAGGAAGAGATAAAAGGGATAAGCATGATGCCCATCACGCCGCCAGCAGCTAGCGCCATATTTGGAGCCGCATCAATGCCAATGGAGGCAGCGGTGCTTCTCAGAGCAGGTGCTACGGTCAAAATCGCAAAGAAACCATAAACCACTGTTGGAACGCCGGCCAGTATCTCTAGTATGGGCTTGATGGCCGTGCGTGCGGTTTTGTTGGCAAACTCTTTTAGGTAAATGCCTGTCGCAATGCCAATGGGTATTGCGATTAAGGCAGCAATAAATGTCACTACAACGGTGCCGAGCAACACTGGTAACCAGCCAAATGAGCCTGAGCCACCGACTTGATCTTCTCGGATCGCAATCTGTGGTTCCCAGTTGGTTCCGAGCAAAAACTCCCAAAAGGGCACTTTTGCGAAGAAGCGAATCGATTCAAACACCAGGGAAAACACAATGCCTATGGTCGTGAAAATCGCGACCAGCGAGCAGATAATCATTAAGGAAGTGAGGATACTTTCTACAGAGGTTCGCGCTCTAAAGCCCGACCTGGTGCGCATCCGACTATAGACCATCGTTAGTCCGGCGATCAGGCCAACACCGACCCAAGCAACGATCACACTGCCGTTATTGAGGCGGTTTAAATATTCAGCGGCCTCTAGCTTAAAAGGAGCAGGCGTACCAAAAACTTGGCCGCGCGAGATGGAAATAATTTCTGATAAAACCAAAGACCTTGAGCCAACATCACCTGGCGTAAATGCCGAAGCAGGCAGAGAGGCCATCATGATGGACTGCGCGATGTAATCGTTCAGTGTCAACCATAAGATCACAAATAAGACAGAGGGCAGGCCGATCATTAGAAGGGCATAGAGGCCGTAGGCAGTGTCCATCGAAAGGGGTTTGTCACCCGAGGCGCGTAGGCGTCGCGACTCTCGATAGTTCAGCCAAAATCCGACGGCAGCTGCGACGATTGCCGCCAATAATAAATTTCCGACCATGGTTGTGTTCTCGGCTAACAGTGACCGCCTATATTGGGGCGGTTGAGATGAGTAACGAGGCTAAAAATTAGCCTCGTTACTTTTGAACTAACTACTTTTCTTTCCAACTGCCAAGTACATAAATACTCTGGCAGCCGTCATGCTTTACTTAAGTATTTATTACATGCTGAATTTCTTACCAGCTGCAACATTGGCTTGAGTTTCTTTCAGCTTGGCTGCTGGCAACACGGTCAAACCACGCTCGTTGTTGTAGCCACCGCGACCCAGCGAGTCTTCAGAGACGAATTCAGTAATGAAGTCGTCAAATCCAGCAATCACACCACGGTGGGCGTTTTTGAAGTACATTAAAGTTGGGCGAGCGAGGTCGTACTCAGAAGACGCA
>JAWOGG010000193.1:0-3600 GCA_046497085.1 Orrella sp. | reverse complement strand
CCTTTGGACGTGACGCGTTCGCGCAAGGTCGCTGGCGACTCCTCAGATTGAGCAGCCAACTCAGTGGCACCTGCTAAGGTCGCCAAGGCCATTTGCCGCGCTTGTGTGGCGCTCAAACCCAATTGCTCGGCGCCTTGCGTCAAAGCTTCAATGAATCGAAACACGTATGCGGGACCGCTACCCGATAAGGCGGTCACCGCATCGATCATGTCATCGCTTTCTACCCAAACGATCTGCCCGACTGCCGACAAAATATCCTCAACGGTCTGACGCTCTGATGTGGTGACATCCGCACTTGCGACCAATCCAGTCATACCCATTTTGACTAAGGCCGGTGTGTTTGGCATGGCTCGCACGATTTGTGGCCACGGGGCTTTTACGCTACCAAACCAGCGGCCTAGGGTCGGTAAATTGATGCCTGCTGCCACACTGACAACCAGTGTGCTGTCACTTAAAAACGGCTTGGCTTGGCGTGCGACCTCTGCAAGTTGCTGAGGTTTGACGGCTAACATCCAGACAGCGTGACTTTGAAGCATCTCGTCACAGCTTTCGCTAGTCACCAAGCCTTTGGCCTGCCAGCGTTCGCGTGTTGGTGAGTGGTGATCAACCACAAGCAGATCCGAGGGTGTCACGCCTTGCTTTAATAAGCCCTCGATAATGGCGCCCGCCATGTTGCCACCGCCAATAAAGGCAATTTTTTTTGGGTTATCCGCAAGTGTCATATAAAGTCCGAAAGTACAGTATTAAAGCAATGAAAGTGGCAAAGAAAGGGGCAAATAAAGTGGCACCGGTTACCGACAACGCGCCAAGTTCAAAACACCCATTGAGCGTTATACGGCAATGAAAGACTCGATCACAACCCCGCCGAAGATCGCCGCGCCAAACCAATTGTTGTGTCGAAACGCCCGAAAGCATGCTGTTCGATCGCGGTCTTTGATCCAGTACAGGTGTTGAACAGCGATCAAACCCGCCACTATGAGGCCAACGTAGTATGGCCACTGCCAATTCATGAGCTGGCCCACAACTGTCAACAAGGTTAAAGAAGCGCCGTAACATAGACCGATAGCAATGACGTCAAATCGTCCGAAGGTAATGGCTGCTGTTTTAAGGCCCAATCGCACGTCATCGTCGCGATCAACCATGGCGTACTCTGTGTCGTAGGCAACCGTCCAGAACAAATTGGCGATCAACATCACCCACGCCACCGCGGGCACCGTACCGGTCACTGCAGCAAAGGCCATGGGCATACCAAAACCAAAGGCAATGCCAAGATAGGCTTGTGGAACACCAAAAAATCGTTTCATCAGCGGATAAGTGGCCGCAAAAAACAAGGCCACAAACGACAACTGGATGGTCAACGTGTTAAGCGTTAAAACCAACAAAAACGCGCACAGTGCGAGACCAGCTGCTACCCACAGGGCTTCTGACGGTTTGATCTGTCCAGTCGTGAGCACACGAGCTTGTGTACGCTCAACGTGACGGTCGATATCCCGGTCAAAATAGTCATTGATTGCGCAGCCGGCAGCGCGCATCAAAAAAGTCCCCACCACAAAGATCAGCAAAACACTCAGCGGCGGGCGACCCGCACTGGCTGCCCATAATGCCCACAGGGTGGGCCAAAGCAACAGCAAAGTACCGATGGGTTTGTCTATGCGCACCAGTCGGGCATATAGCCCGAGCCGGTGGGTTAAAGCGGATAAAGCGATAGTGCTCATTACTGCAATAGGCTGCGCAACATCCAAGCATTTTTCTCATACACGTCAAGCCGTTGCGTCAGTAAATCCGCTGTGGGTTGATCGTTGGCAGCATCGGCGTGTGCGAAAGCGGCGCGTGCCGTCTGAGCCACTGATTCGTTTCCAGAAACGAGCAAACGAATCATATCCTCGGCTACTGGCACATCCTTGGGCTCTGCAATTGACGATAACTTGGCGTATTGCGCGTAAGTGCCTGGCGCATAGTGCCCGAGTGCACGAATGCGTTCGGCAATTTGATCAAGAGCTGTCCACTCTTCTGAATACTGCGTCATGAACATGTCGTGCAATGTATTAAACATTGGTCCAGTCACGTTCCAATGAAAATTGTGTGTCATGAGATAGAGCGTGTAAGAATCCGCGAGCATCTTTGAGAGCTCGCCAGCAACTGAAGCTCGATCTTTGGCGGAAATGCCGATGTTGATCGCGGGCACGCTAGCAGCACGGGTTTTGCTAGCACTCTTGGTAGCTGTCTTTTTCATTTGGACTCCTGTTCAAAATACCTTGATGGTAGTTGCCATCGTTTCGGACTGGACATCAACGCCTTAACTCATCAAAAAATCAACGTCTAATCCTGTCAACTCAGGATACCACTTGGCTATGACTTGCGTCGAAAAGTGAGGTGTCTATTGGCAGCATGTTTACACCCGACAAATTGGTTTGCTGAATGGCGCTTGCCAACGCTTCAATCGCTGCGGTACGAGGAAAGCTCTTGCGCCAAGCCATAACCACCCGTCTATCCGGGACGGGTGTTTTGAAAGGCACATATTTCAAGAGCTCAGACTCTGGGTTTTCTTTACCCATGAGCGATGTCACCGGCATCACCGTAAGCCCGATACCGGCTGCGACCATATGGCGAATAGTCTCTAGCGAAGACCCTTCAAACGTTCGCTGCATGCCTTCATTTTGATCTGAAAACCGCGCCAATTCTGGACAAACCCCTAATACATGATCTCTAAAACAGTGACCGCTACCCAAGAGCAACATGGTCTGCTCCTTCAGATCCTCAGCCGCAATACTCTCACGATCGGCCCAAGGATGGGATGCGGGCATGGCAACCATAAAAGGTTCGTCATAAAGCGGCATGGTCACCAGTCCTGAATCTGGCAAAGGCAAGGCCATGATGGCGCAGTCAATCTCACCATTACGTAACAACTCTACGAGTTTTGTGGTGAAGTTTTCTTGCAAAATCAGGGGCATTTGTGGGGTGCGTTGAATTTGCACGGGAATCAAACGCGGTAGCAAGTAAGGCCCAATTGTGTAAATCACACCAACCCTTAAAGGACCGGCCAAAGGATCATGACCCATGCGCGCGATTTGTTTCATCGCAGCGCTTTCCTGCAGCACTTTATGTGCTTGAGCAATCAAACGCTCACCAATTTGTGTCACACCAATTTCAGAGCCGCCTCTCTCAAACACTGTCACACCTAACTCGTCTTCTAACTTACGGATAGCGACTGAGAGTGTTGGTTGGCTGACAAAGCATGCCTCGGCAGCTCGTCCAAAGTGTCTCTCGCGTGCTACGGCGACGATGTATTTCAATTCTGTCAAAGTCATGTTGACGTTTCCTTTTTGCCATAGGCTTAAGTTTGGGTGCCACAGAAAACTCCAAACTTTAGCCGTTCAAATACGCTTCCCTACCCTGCATCCAACGGTTTTTATGGCGCAGCGCCACCTCAGGCCGATGCGCCCTGAGGTCTGCTGCCAACTGCTGAGCTCGATCGACCCATTGCGCATCGGCTTCAAAATCGGCAAATCGCAACAGCGCGAGCCCTGACTGGCGAGATCCCAAGAACTCACCTGGACCTCGCAACTGTAAATCTCTTTGCGCGATTTCAAAACCATCGTC
>JAWOGG010000181.1:0-2963 GCA_046497085.1 Orrella sp. | reverse complement strand
TCCGGCACAACAAAGCCACGCACGATCGTAAAAATACCATTGGTTAAACCATAGACCGCAAACACCGCAGCCACTAACCAAAAACTTGGGTTGGTTGGAATAAGCAAGGCAAAAACAAGTGGGAATGCCGCCACTAAAAAAGAGCCAATCAATCGCACAGAGGCTCCACGAGCAAAGACAGTAATCAAAATCCTTCCGAGTACTTGTACCGGTCCAATGACGGCGATGGCCAGCACGACGTCTCTTTCGCTGAGGCCGTTTTCTTGTAGTAAGGGATACATGTGAAACGTGAAGGCCGAGAAAACGCCGGCGTAAACCGTTAGTGATATCAGCACCAACCAAAACAAACTGCTACGCAAGTTTTCTCGTACGACTTGTTTGTCTCGGCTGGCGTCGGCTTGGCGCTGAAGCGGGTCTTGGCTGTGAGCCACATCCTTTTGCGGCTGGATGCTCAGTAGATAAACCACGCCGTAAGCCACATTTACCGCGCCCAGTAGCAATAAGGTTGTGCGCCAATCGTACAGACTGATCAAATAGCCGGTGATCGGAATAAATACCGTACTGGCAAAACCGCCCCATAGTGTGATGTGCGTGATGCCGGCGCGAGATTGGCTAGCACCCACACGTCTGGCTAGTACGGCAAACGCTGGTTCATATAGCAGGGCGGCTTGAATGACACCACTCAATGCACAGATGATGTAGAACGACATCAGATGATCGGTCACAGACCACCAGCCAAATACCCCCATGGCCGCTATTGAGGCGCCAGCCATGACCCATTTGCCCCAACCGCGATCAATAGCCATACCCACGGGATAACTAAAAAGCGCTGTCATGATCAAACCAATGGTTGCGCCAGCATAAAGATCTGACTTTGACCAACCAAGTTCAAGTTCCATTCGCGTGACGATCAGAGGGAAGCTGTAATAGAGCGTGCCCCAAGAGCAAATCTGACCGAGTCCGAGAATGGCTTGCAGCATCTCAGTCGCTCACCGATAAGTCCAAACGCACATCGAACCAACCACGAAGGGCATTGGAGAGTCGCCATTGTGTGGCTGACAGCAAATCCGATTTGTTCAGCGAGGCTTCTTTCACATAGCCGCGTTGCAGTAAATCGAGGCGCTGCATCCCTCCAAGCAGTCCGCTTGGAAGGGGCGGCGTCAACCAATCATTGTCGAATTTGAGATAAATGTTGGAGCGGCTGCCTTCGCAGAGTTGCGAGTTTTCATTGAGATAGATGAGGTCAAAAAAATCTGGATGTTGCGCCAACCAATCCGGGGCGTCTGAGTACCAAGGGCGAAAGGTGGTTTTGTGTTGCAGCCAGGGGTTGTCGCTTGGCAGAAAAGTCTTGGAAAGGGCAACGCGTTGGTTAGGCGGCAAGGGATCTAGCCGGGCTACCGTGATGGTGATCTCGCCCTCTGGTGACAACAGCAGACGCACGCGATGTTCGTGAGGTCCTTGATCTTTTCGATGTGTGTTGTTCGCAAGTCGATCAGCCAAAGTGCTGATCACCGCTTGATCACCAGGATAAGCAAAGTGCAGTGTTGCCGCTGAGGACCGTAAGCGCTGCAAATGTTTTGATAACAACGCAATGTTGCCGTCGTTATCTGCGCGCATGGTTTCAATCAAGCTTGGGGTTGTTGCAGGTTGTAGGACGTCCAAGACTTTCTCGGTTTCTTAGTTTCTTAGTGCTACTTAGTTTCTAGCACCCGTGCTTTCCAAAAGCACTCTTCCCATTCTTCTTCGGCCACTGAATCGTGCACGATGCCGCTACCCACGTGATAGCGACCCTTGCCGAGAGAATCCAGTACCAGCGTGCGGATCGCTACGTTTAAGCAGAAGTCTCCGGTCGGTGCTAGCCACCCGATACTGCCACAATAAACACCTCGAGGTGAAGCTTCTAATCGTTCAATTTCGCGCATGGCGGCAATTTTGGGGGCGCCAGTGACCGATCCGCAGGGGAAAAGAGCGCTAAGGATGGTGGCAAGTGGTGTGTCGGTGGGCAACGTGGCTTTGATTGTCGAAGTCATGGTCCAGACACTTCGATAGGCTTCTAACTCAAATAGAGGATCAACTTTTACAGAACCCGGTTCGGCGATCCGTCCAAGATCATTACGCAGCAGATCGACGATCATGAGGTTTTCTGCGCGGTTTTTTTCACTGGCCAGTAGGGCTTGTCCCTTGGCATGGTCTTTGACAGGATCATTGGGTACGCGCGGGGCGGTGCCCTTCATGGGGCGGGTCATGAGCTCATTGCCTGAACGCTTTAAAAAAAGCTCTGGTGAGAACGATAAGATGTGTTGCTCGCCATCTTCTATGAAGGCACTGTAACGACTTGGATGTTGACTGGCCAAGTGCAGATAGAGTTGATAAGGGTCGATCGAAGTTTGAACCGCCAATGCAAAGGTGGCATTGACTTGATAGACATCGCCTGATTGGATATGACGCTTAATGTCTTCGATCATGGCCAAGTAGTCTGACTTGGCGATCTCTGGGGTGACCCTTTTAATCAGCGAGTTAGCATCGATTGCATGGTCGGCGGGTGTGCAAGGTGCGGGATGGCCGATGTCATGTGACTCAAATACCCAGGCGACCAAGCGTTCAGTGTCTGAAGGGGCACCTGCTTGATTGTTTAAGGCGGGTTCAAGCCAATGACCCAAACTGTAGTCTAAGACGAGCGCTACCCAATAGCCTTGCTGTTGTGCATGAGCAATATCAGCAAATGCGCTTGCCAATCCAGAGGCCTCACTGACTGCGATGCGTTTCAGTGGTTTGTGTAGGGTAATTGACTGATTGGCCAATCGATCTTCAAACAAACAACGCATGCGTCAGTCCGCTCCAGGCTTGAGAACGGGTTTGAGGGCTTGGTTTCCGCATCCGCACAAAAAAAATGCACTCTTTCTTTAGACAGGCCTTTACATGCATTACGTATCATTTTTTCAGAAATATCCATGGCTACTATC
>JAWOGG010000163.1:0-6480 GCA_046497085.1 Orrella sp. | reverse complement strand
GTCACGCATGACGGATCTCTGGACTTTCCGTCTGGTTGGATGCGTAGGCTAAAGAAGCGAAGTAAATCAGAAAGGTTGCGGCAAAGTGCGGCAGCAAAGAATAGAACACTCCGGTGACCATAAAGCACAACACGATTGCCGGCGCGGCAAGAGAAGATTGGTTCGGGGGCTGCCGTTTTGACCAAGCGGTTAAAGCCAAAGCGATGAAAAAAAGCAAGTTGGCCAAGGTCCATATCAGGCCGTGTTTGGCAACCGCGTCAAAGTACATCGAGTGCATGTCATTGGAAGGATAGCCAAAGGAAACGAGCTTGGCTTTGTCCTCTGTGGTTAGTGTCTCAGTGCGTTCGAAAAAAGCCGAGATGTCGGAGTAGTGACTTTCGCCGCCTGATCCGAGCAGAAGTTTGGCTGGCTCTTCAGGTAACTTTTCTTGGTCGTAGTCAAGTGCGAGTTGCCACAAAGTAATACGGATCCAGTTAGAACCGTTGGTTTTGGTTTGAGTGATCGAGGTGACACGTTCTTCTATTTGACCTAAACGCTCAGGAAAGAGTTGTTTTGCGGGAAGGTAGCTGATTGCGGCAATGATGAACAGTAAGCCCAAAAACTTCCTTTGATAAAGCAGGAAGTAAATGAAAAGGGCGGCAGCAGCTCCTAGCCAAGGTCCGCGCGCACCACTTAGGATAAGAAGGGCCAAGGAAAAAAGAGCTGTTACCGCAAAGAAGGCACGCCAGTAAAAATGCCAACGACGGTCAAAAGCATAGGGTGTCAGGAATACCAAAAATAGGCTACACAACACGCCCCATACATCAACTAGCCATGTCGCGCCAGGAAGGCGCGTGGCGGTTATTTGCTCAGCTGTCAAGATCGTCAGTAGACCCGCAATCCAAAAGCCGATGAGTAACCCCGCTAGGGCAGCGCCGCGGTTAGTGGTATTTCGAAAGGCGATTAATAGTGGAGCGAAGATGACGAGATAGAGGCTCTTTCTTGCAATGAGCGTCAGATCATCCCATGAAGTCGGCATCAGCAAACAGGCCAGCACTCCAAAAACATAAATAACCAGTGCTGAGATGATAAGTTTATTGGAGAACACCTCACGACGATAGGTGTTGTCGATCACCAAACGGATCAAGAAATAAACCGTTAGCAAAGCGCTTGCGGCGTAAATCACAGGTTTTGATAAAAAAATACCAGCGCCAAGGGCGAAGAGCAAAAAGTTTTCGGTGCGTAAGTAAATTAGCTGTCGATTCATGGTGAGGTGGGCACTGAAAATTCTGTGGGAGCGATAGTATCAGCAAGTGGCTAGCGTCTTCGTTTCACTGCTTATGAAGCCAGCATGGTTAACGCTTGTCCAGAAAAAGATTCTCAATCCAATAGAGAATGAGTCCGGCATATTCCTTAATGATGCTACGGCTCGCGAGCAGGGTCTGTAAATTGGGTTGCCATGGCGATTGAACAAACTCCGGCTTCCACTTGATTTGAGCTGGCAACGGCGCCGCAGAGGCTCGTATTGAAGTGCTTTCAAAAGCTGCCATCGCCCTTGGCATGTGAAGGGCAGAGGTCACTAAAAGCACACTTTTTTTCTGCAAAGTGCTCAACGCTTGGTCGGTAAGTGTGGCGTTTTCACGAGTGTTTTGGCTTTGTGTTTCTTCGATGATGGCGTTTGATGGAATCCCCATCGCTCTGAGTGACCTTGCCATAGTGGCTGTGTCGCTGATATTGCCCTCAAGTGCGCCACCAGAGAGCAGGATTAATGGCGCTCTGCCGGCGAGGTACAGGGATGCTGCACGCGATTCGCGGCTGACGATTGATTGTTTGTCGTAGGGTTCAAACCAATTGGCCCGATTGCCTTGAATGTGACCGCCAAGTACAACAATCGCGTCAACTGTTGGTGATTCCAACTTAGGCTGAAAAGTGTAGCGACTTTCAAGCCAGCTACCCGCATACAGAGTTGTTACTGGAATGGACCAAGCCAACACCCACAAGAGTCCTAATAGGAAGGTAAAGCTGGCCAAAAATCGGCGTCTCAATAACAACAACAGAACAGCGATGACAAACAACACCAACATCACGTTAGGGGGGAACAGCAGGCTGTATGAAAATTGATTAAGCAAGCTATTCATGAGCAACGGATGTTGGGGCAGCCACTTTCTCAATCGTAGCTTTCAGAACGGTTTCGAGAGTTGGCCATTGACCGAGTGAGCCAAGCACGGTGGCATTTGATGAGTTTGGACCGGTCGTGTTGGGATCAGTCACGCCGAAAAGGGTGATTTGTTTTGCGCTGACTTTAGCGGCTAGATGTGAAACGCCAGAATCATTGCAGATGACTAAGCCAGATTGCTTAGCCAAGGCCGCAAAACCAGCAAGGTTTAAAGGGCCGATGGTTTGCACGCTCGGCACCGAGGATTTAACTTGCTCTTGTTCGTTGGTTGGCGGGCAGGCCACCACTCTATGACCTGCAGCTTGTAACGCCCTTACCAGAGCATCAAAGTGCGGCCAAACTTTTATTTGCCCTTTGTGTAATCCGGTTGCTGTAGGGGCCACCAAAATAAACTCGCCAGGCGATAAGTTCTCCGAGCGCAGTAGGTCGCTTGCGGCTTGTTCGTCTCTATGTGATGGGTTGAACAAAACGTTAGGCGCCGTCATTGGAGGGGTGGGTAGTTGCCATTTTTGCGAGGCGTGAACGACGAGTTGCCACCAAATTTGTGCGGCGTGTAACTCTGTTTTTGATTTGTTTATTGGCCACTTAAGTAGGATTGATCGTGCGTCGTGGCGATAGCCAAGGCTTTGTATGCCTGCTAGGCGGAAAATGGCTGCACTTGAGAGCGAATTGGGCAGTATGAGTCCTCTGATGGGCTCACTTTGGGCGGCCATGGTCTGTTTTGTGGTGGCCAAGTCGCTAGCAAATCGACCGCTTAAAGAAACAAAAGCCCGTGGTTGGAATTGACTGATGAGGGATTGAGCCCAAGGTCGTCCATAAATAACAAGCTCATGACCACTATCGGCCAACCATTGAACGCAGGGTAAGCTCATGCAAACGTCACCAACCCAGTTGGGAAGGCGCAGTGCAATCGTAAAAGGCGAGGTTTTATTATTGGACATTGCGCGCGAGGTCACGGGGTTTGTTCGACGTAAAATTCGACTGAACAAACGAGAACGTGGCGTTTGAGTCTGTATCGGTACAATTGAATTTTCAACAGATTAGCACTAACAGAGACCGTCGATGTGGGCCACTTTGAGCCCCGCGACAGGCGAAAGGATACCGTTGAAGTCGTCTGCCACATCTAAGTTCGATGATCATCCCCTGAAAAATAAGGTTTGGGGACGAATATACGCCCGCGTTGGTGGTTACTGGAAGGCCCTGGCTGTGGCCGCGCTATTTATGGCACTGGCGGCAGCCACCCAGCCTACTCTAGCCGTTGCGATGAAGCCATTGATTGACGGCGGGCTCTCCGGCGCAAAGCCAGATTATGTTTGGCAAGTGCCCTTGGCCATTGTGTCACTCGTTTTGTTGCGAGGAATTTGCTCGTTTATCAGCGACTATCTGATGGCTTGGGTGGCAAATAACTTACTGTTGGGTTTGCGTAGAGACATGTTTGAACGTCTTTTGTCATTGCCTGATAGTGAGTTTAAGCGCGGTGATAGTGGGCGACTGATGAACCGATTCACGGTAGATGCTGGCAACATCACCTCGACGGCAACCAATGTGATCACAATCTTGGTTCGTGAAAGTCTGGTTGTGTTGTCGCTTTTGGGTGTCTTGTTTTACATGTCTTGGCAACTGACCCTCATTGTTGTCGTCATCATGCCGGGCTCGGTGTTCATCACGCGCTTGTTTCTTAAACGGTTACGTCGAATCAACCGTGAAACGATCAGCACAAACGCCAAACTTGCTGAAGTGGTTTCAGAGGGTATTACTGGCCAACGTGTGATCAAGCTGTTTGATGGCTACGACGCGGAAAGTTCGCGGTTCGGTGGTGTGAACGCCAATTTGCGCCGACACCAGATGAGAAGTGCTATCGCTGATTCAGCACTAAGGCCAATCATTCAAGTCATCATCGCTATTTCAGTGTCGATCGCCATCGGCGTGGCTTTGCATGAAGCCGATTCTGGCCTTTTGACGGTTGGTAGTTTTGCGGCTTTCATGGCAGCCCTTGCACAAATTTTTGATCCAGTGAAACGTCTGACAAATGTTTTGGGCAATATGCAAAGAATGTTGGCCTCTGCCGAAAGTGTATTTGACTTGGTGGATAAACCTGGCGAGGACTTGAGCAAGGGTTCAGATTTCCCAGCCCCCGTGGTGGGACGTATTGAGTTCTCTCATGTTGAACATCGTTTCGCTGATGCTGAAACGGACACCTTAAGAGACGTCAGTTTGGATATCCAACCGGGTCAAATTGTTGCCTTGGTCGGGCGATCAGGAAGTGGCAAGACCACACTGGTCAACATGCTAGCCAGATTTGTTGACCCCAGCGCCGGATCGGTACGGGTTGACGGTATAGACATCCAGACGCTTGCGTTGCGTAACTTGCGAGCGCACTTGTCTTTGGTGAGTCAGGATGTTGTCCTTTTTAATGCTTCCATTGCGGCCAACGTAGGTTATGGATCATCTAAAACGGCGTCAGACCAGCAGATACGTGATGCCTTGGCTGCTGCTAATTTGCTCGAATTTGTCGATGGATTGCCCAATGGCATTCACACTGAAGTGGGTGAGAATGCGACTCGCCTTTCAGGAGGACAGCGGCAGCGATTGGCTATTGCGCGCGCTTTAATCAAGGATGCACCGATATTGATACTTGATGAAGCCACTTCTGCGCTCGATAACGAGTCAGAGCGTCAGGTACAGATGTCGTTAGAAACGCTGATGAAAGGGCGGACCACGGTCGTGATTGCACACCGACTTTCGACGGTACAGAACGCTAATCGCATTGTTGTTCTCGACCAGGGCAGGATTATTGAGAGCGGTTCCCATGAGGCGTTGATTCAGCAAAACGGCGCATATGCCGCACTTTATAAAATGCAGTTCAGGGCTGACTGATCTGGCCGACTGATCGCTGACCAGTGACCGATCGATCGCATCCCAATCTATTACATCAAAACGATGTCGTACTGTTCTTGGGTGCAGTTGGCGGATACTTCCATTGAGATTGGTTTGCCAATAAAGTCGCCAAGCATGGCCAAGTGTTGGCTCTCTTCTTCTAAAAAAAGATCAATGACGGATTGAGAGGCCAAGATACGAAATTCTTTTGGATTGAATTGCTTGGCTTCACGCAAAATTTCACGCAAGATTTCATAGCAGACGCTTCGTGCGGTCATGATGCGGCCGCGACTGTCGCAAGTTGGGCAGGGTTCACAAAGGTGGCTCACAAGCGAGTCGCGGGTGCGCTTACGGGTCATTTCGACAAGACCGAGCTGACTAAACTCACTAACAGTGGTCCTTGTGCGGTCTTCTGCGAGCGCTCGCGTTAGTGCAGAAAGAACGGCTTGTTTGTGTTCGGAATCTGACATGTCAATGAAGTCGATGATGATGATGCCGCCAAGATTCCGTAGCCTTAACTGACGGGCGATAGCCTGGGCTGCCTCCAAATTATTGCGAAACACGGTATCGTCAAAGTTGCGCCCGCCAACGAATCCGCCCGTGTTGACATCAATGGTTGCAAGCGCCTCGGTTTGGTCGATGATTAAGTACCCCCCTGACTTAAGGTCAACTCGACGCGACAGTGCTCGGTTGATTTCCTCTTCGACGTTGGCGAGATCGAAAAGGGGGCGTTCACCACTGTAGTGCGCGATTTTGGAGGTGACGCCAGGTGTGTATGCCTTGGCCCAATCCTGCATTTGCTGACAAACTGACCGAGAATCCACCAAGATCTTTTGTGTTTTAGGGGTGACCACATCTCGTAAGACTCGTTGCGGTAGCGTCAGGTCTTGGTAAAGCAAGCTAGGTGTTTTTGCTGTTTTGGCGGTTGCCTGAATATTGCTCCATAGCTGTATCAGGTAGTCGATATCGGCTTTAAGCGAAACATCGCTTGCATCTTCGTCTTGGGTTCGAATAATGAAGCCCCCTTTATTTTCATCTGGGTGGAGCGCTGCTACACGATCACGTAATAGCTGGCGTTCATGTTCAGAGGCGATTTTTTGAGATACGCCGATGTGCGGATCGTGAGGAAGGTAAACGAGTAACCGTCCTGCTAAGCTAATTTGAGTCGAAAGACGCGCTCCTTTGCTGCCAAGCGGGTCTTTGATGACCTGCACCATGATGGTTTGACCTTCGAAGAGTATCTTCTCAATAGGTGTGGTTTTTGATGCGCCGGCGCTGCGCTCGAGCCTGTGCTCCCTGACATCAGCAATGTGGATGAATGCGGCTCGCTCTAATCCAATGTCAACAAAGGCACTTTGCATGCCTGGTAAGACTCTGGCTACCTTGCCTAAGCGAACGCTACCGACCTGGCCTATGTGTGAAGTTTTTTCTAGGTGTAGTTCTTGGAC
>JAWOGG010000075.1:0-4015 GCA_046497085.1 Orrella sp. | reverse complement strand
CGATCAACATGGATTTGATCTACGGACTCCCGTGGCAATCGGTCCACACCATGCGGCGCACCTTGGAGACGGTATTGACATGGCGCCCTGAGCGAATTGCTCTCTACAGCTATGCTCACCTACCCGATAGATTCAAAGCGCAGCGACGAATCGACACCACCGCCGTGCCAGACGCGTCAGAGAAACTCGCCATGCTTAAACTGGCGGTCACCACACTACTTGAGGCGGGCTATGTCTACGTTGGGATGGATCATTTTGCACGACCAGATGATGAGTTGTCCCAAGCCATGGACGAGGGCACATTACAACGCAACTTCCAAGGGTATTCGACACGCGCTGATTGCGACTTGATTGCACTGGGTGTTTCAGCCATCAGCCGTATTGGCCCAGTTTACGCACAAAACGCCAAGACACTTGAGGAGTATCACGCGGCGCTGGCAAAAGGTGAACTGCCGTTGATACGCGGTTTGGTGATGGACCGCGATGACGAAATCCGCCGCGACGCGATACATGGGCTGTTATGCCAGTCTAGTTTGTCGTTTGATGACTTAAGTCAACGCTGGGCTATTGATGCAAAGCGGTATTTCGAAGAGGACCTAGACAGCCTGACCGAATTACAACTAGAGGGATTGGTTGATGTCGACGAAGATCAAGTGCGAATAACCCCCAAGGGGCGTTTTATGTCACGCGTGGTTGCCATGAAGTTTGATAAATATCTGCGCAAGGGGCAGACAATGGCGCGTTATTCAAAGGTCATCTGACATGTTGGCAATGGCAGGCAGCCCAAATCCTAAAAACGAATGGGTGAGATACCCCATGATCGCAGACCTAAAGCCGAGTCAACAGACCTGGCTGCTAAAGGTCAGCACAACCATCCACTTAAAGCGGCATGAGTATTTGTTTCGCAAAGGCGAACCCTGCAACCAGATATTTATTTTGCTTGAAGGTGACCTCAAATTATCCATCCCCGCTGAGCGGGGGTCAGAAAAAGTCATTGAGTTCTTGTCGCCTGGCGATGTGTTTGGTGAATCGGCGCTACTGCCTGGTCATTTGAGATTGGCTGATGCCCAAGCGATGGGGGCGTGTGAGTTACTGGCGCTTGAAAGTGAGGATGTCCAAGCCGCCATCGTGCGCGTGCCGTCTTTAGCCCAAAAATTTTTAACAGGCCTGAGTCTTCGGTTTGAATCACTGTTGCGCGATATTGAGTCTGTGAGTTTACAAACCGCTGCCCAGCGGGTGGCGCAATACTTACTTGGACAGCCTAGGCGAGGCAATCAAATGCGCCTGCCATTTCACAAACGCGCTATCGCTTCTAAGTTAGGCTTGCAGCCAGAAACGTTCTCTCGGTCTTTGCAGCAACTTGCCGCCGATGGTTTGATTTCAGTCAGTGGCGCTGAAGTGGTCATCCATGACCCCGCCAAGCTACAAGCGCTATTGGCTTGAGGACGCTTGCGAGCGTTTCCAGTGGCCCGATTTGCCGCCTTTCTTTTCTTGTAAAGCGACCTGGCCAATCGTCATGCCACGGTCGACGGCTTTGAGCATGTCATAGACCGTCAACAAGGCCGCTGATACGGCCATCATGGCTTCCATTTCAACCCCGGTTTGCCCAACGGTCTCAGTGGTCGCCAAGCAATGAACAGTTTGCGTCTGTTCATCGATTGTGAACTCAACCGACACATGAGTCAGACCGATGGGATGACAGAGGGGGATGATGTTGCCGGTCTGCTTGGCTGCCATGATGCCAGCCACTCTCGCAATCCCTAAAACATCGCCTTTTTTGCTGTCACCGGCCAGTACTTTTTCTAAGGCGAGGGCATTGAGCGTAATGGAACCGGCTGCCACGGCTTGACGATGGGTGGAGGCTTTGTGACCGACATCAACCATATGGGCTTGGCCGGATGAATCAAAGTGGGTGAGGTCATTGGTCATGGCGTCAGTCCTTGGCTTGCCAGCGTTGCTGAGCTTGCGCGTCGCTGTCGCGACCTTTGACCCAGCGCTGTCCGGCGGGCGTTTGCTCTTTTTTCCAGAAGGTGGCGCGCGTTTTGAGGTGATCCATGATGAACGCACAAGCATCGAGCGCCGCATGTCGGTGTGCGCTTGCCGTTAAAACCAACACGATGTTCTCACCAGGGGTGAGAGGTCCAACACGGTGGACCACACGTGCCCCAAGCAATGACCAGCGATCCTTTGCCTCTTGAACCACCTGCATCATCACTTTTTCTGTCATGCCGGGATAGTGTTCGAGCTCGAGCTTTTGGATTGATTGATCGTCATTGATGTCGCGCACCCGACCAACAAATGACGCCACCGCCCCAGCAGATTGGTCGCCGGCTAGAAAAGCGTCGTATTCTTTGCCCAAATCGAACGGTTCTGTTTGTACGTGAACACTGAAAGGATCGGCTGGCACACTCACGCTAGCCTCCGGTTACTGGCCTAAAAAAGGCCACTTCAGAGTTTGGTCTGAGCGTTGCGTTTAGGTCAGCCATTTCTTGGTCAACAGCAATCCGCAAGGGCTCGGTTGACTGCATGGCTAAAGCCCACGTGGGACCGCGCGCCGTCAGTTCGGACATTAGGTCCGCCACGGTTGGGGCGCTTGAAGAAACGGTGACTGTTTCTTCATGGGTGCCGACTTGCTCACGCAACGCACCAAAATATAGGACTTTTACATTCATCGCATTTGGCCAAGCAGATCAGAAAGCGCCAAGTATGGCACGGTCTGGCCCGGTTCGATGACCGTGCCTGGGGTGATATCCACAAAACCATCCGCCCAAGCAACGCTGCTCATCACGCCCGAGCCTTGGTTGGGCCAGCGCTTGAGTACCCATTGACCCGTTTCGGTTTGATGTTGTCGTACCCGGATAAATTCGCGTCGACGGTCGGGCTTGGGCCAGTCGAAGTCAGCCACCATCTGACGAGGTGTTAAAGAAGTCGGGCTCATCCCCATGCGAATTTGTATGAAAGGCAAGCCCATCAAAACAAAGGTCACAAAGGCGCTTACCGGGTTGCCCGGCAAACCGATGAAGTCAGCGTCATTGGCTTGGCCGTAGGCCAAGGGCTTGCCTGGTTTCATGGCGATTTGCCAGAGATCAATGCGTCCCATTGATTCAACCGCAGCACGCACATGGTCCTCTTCGCCAACGGACACGCCGCCGCAAGTGATGATGAGATCGGCCTGCTCGCTACTGCGTTTAAGGGCTGCTCTGGTTTCCTCAGGGGTGTCACGCACAATGCCTGGATCCAGAACTTCACAGCCGATTTCGGTGAGCAAGGCCTGTAGCCAATACCGGTTGCTGTTGTAGATCTGCCCTGGCTTAAGAGCGGTGCCAGGTTCGACGAGCTCATCGCCCGTTAAAAGAATGGCTACTTTAAGCGCTTTGAATGCGGTGACATGGGTCACGCCCACTGAGGCGGCTAAGGCGAGGTCAGCGGGTTTAAGGCGAGTCCCGGCTGCCAAGATTTCATGGCCGATGGGAATGTCTTCACCTCGGTCGCGGACAAACAAACCGGCCTGAACGGGCTTCTCAATGGTGATGTTGTCCTCAAGGGCAGTCACATTCTCTTGAGGTACAACCGCATACGTACCAGGTGGCGTTGGTGCACCGGTAAAAATGCGCGCTGCCTCGCCGGGTTGTAAAGCCACACCCGTGTTGCCGGCCGCGATTCGTTGGGTAACGGTCAATTGCCAAGGTGTGTTGGATGCAGGGTCAGCGGGTGCGATGGCGTAGCCATCCATGGCGCTATTGGCAAACGCGGGTACGTCCATGGGAGAGACGACGGCTGTTGCCAGAACCCGACCGAGCGCCTGCAACAAGGGTACTTGCTCGGTCTGCTGAGGCGGGACAGCCTTGGATAATAATTGGCTACGAGCGTCATCGAACGCCAGTAAGGGTGGGCGAGGGGAGGTTTGAGTGGACATGCGTTTACACCAAGAGGGCTGAGGCCTTAGCCGCCCGTTTGAGACATGAATCGAACAATTTTTTCAGGCGTTTCACGGAAGTGATGTCGCTCTGGTTTT
>JAWOGG010000017.1:0-3483 GCA_046497085.1 Orrella sp. | reverse complement strand
TTCACGCCCTGGCTATCGCTTTTTGGGGGGGTGCTGATTGGCTTGGCCAGTGTCATGCTCATGGCCTTTAAAGGTCGCATTGCAGGTATTAGCGGTGTGGTTGGTGGTTTACTGCAATTCTCTAACGTGCCACGGAGCCACTTCAGTTGGCGCTTGGCTTTTGTTTTGGGGCTGCTGTTATCGAGTGCGATCTATGGCCTGGTTTGGCAAGTGCCGTTATCAGTCATTGACTCGGGCTACCCATTGTTGATTCTAGCGGGACTTTTGGTGGGCTTTGGCACTCGCATGGGCTCAGGTTGCACCAGCGGTCATGCGGTTTGCGGGGTTGGACGCTTGTCGCCTCGATCGATCGTGGCAACTTTGAGCTTTATGGCCAGCGGTTTTGCGACTGCTTATTTGTTCTTTCATGTGTTTGGAGGTTAAGCATGCAAACCCTTTTCGTTTTTGTTTCTGGCTTGGTGTTTGGTATAGGCTTAATCATTTCAGGCATGAGCAATCCAGCCAAGGTGATTCACTTTTTGGATATCGCTGGGCAATGGGATCCGAGTTTGGCGTTTGTCATGCTTGGCGCTATTCCAGTGTCATTCGTGGGTTTTCGTTTGATCGAAAAACGAGGGCAAACGGTCTATCAAGAGCCTTTACATTTGCCTGGCACCAACCGGGTTAATCGCTCTTTGGTTGTGGGTGGTTTTATTTTTGGTGCTGGCTGGGCGATGGCAGGGTTTTGTCCCGGCCCCGCCTTGGTTGCGCTAGGTGCCGGTTACGGAAAAGCATTGGTTTTTGTGTTGGCGATGATTGCAGGGATTCTGATTCACGACATTCCATTTAAGGGGCTGATGAATAAATCCCAACCGGCCTAGATCAGAAATCTGCAGGAGTTACCGCAGCGCTACCATCCAATCGATTGACCTCGGTAGTCGAAAAATTGCGCCCCTGGTTGTGCGCTCAAACGGTCAATCGTACTGAGTAAGCCCTGTGCGGAAACTTCAGGGGTAATGACATCGTGTCCGCCAGAGTAGGGTGCGGATAATTCAGAAGATACCGTGCCCGGTTGCAAGGCAACGACCACAGCTTGTGGTCGCTTGCGTTGAATCTCAATGGCAGCCGTTTGTAGCAACATGTTAAGCGCTGCTTTGGCGGCACGATAGCCGTACCAACCGCCTTTATGATTATCCGAGATGCTGCCCACGCGAGCAGACAACTTGGCGTAAATACTGCGCTCTTTGCTCATCAACGGCGAAAAGTGCTTAATAAGCAAAGCAGGACCGATGGCATTGATTTCAAATGATCGCGCCAAATGGTTTCCGTTCAGTGCGCCAAGATGCTTTTCTGGGCCCTTGCCATCAATGGTCAATGCGCCTGTCGCATCAATGATGAGGTCAAAGGGCTCTTCTCCTTTTAACGCTTGAGCGGCATCAGCCATGCTGTCCTCATCTTCCAAACGAAAGCCAGGATGAGTCGCTCGTGATAGTCCTGTAGCCGAGGCGCAATTGGGATCTGCAGTCAATTGAGCCATGAGCGCGTGACCAATCGACCCGTGTGATCCAATCACTAACGCGTGATAATTTTGGCCGAAAGATTGCATCTTGTTTCTCCGAAAGGGTTGCCATCTAGGCGATGGCTATGGAATATTAGTTTGACGCGTTTTTGCGTAATTGACACCAATAATCGCACTCACGATCACGATGCCACCGATTATCGTACGTAATGCAGGCATTTCCTGAAACAAAATCCATGCCGCGACAATGGCATACACCGGTTCCAGTGCAATCACCAAACCGGCAACGTTGACCCGCATTCGGCTCAAACTGAATACAAACAGGGAATGAGACAAACCTGTACAAAAAATGCCAAGTAACGCTAACCAAAACCAAGAGAGTGCTGATAGAGCAAGCATCCCAGGCAAAGCCCAAAATCCAACCAGCAACAATACGATCACGTTTTGATTACGAGCGACACGAATGGGATTGACGCCAACGAGCAGTCGGCTGTTAAAGACAGCCATGGCCGCAAAAGACAGGCCAGATAGCAAGCCCATGGCAAAGCCGTAAGTATTGGTGTCTGCCAAATCCAAACTCGGTGTCATCAGTGCCAACCCGGCGCTTACAACCAGAGTGCGTATCCAGTCTGCACGCGTGACTTGATGGCGGGCTGTGACCCATTCAAGTAAGGTGATAAAAGCCGCAAAACTACTGAAACCTAGGGTAGCCAAAGCCACGCCAGCGGTTTTGACTGAAATAAAAAAAGTAATCCAATGAATGGCTAGCAAAAAGCCTGAGCCAAGACAACGCACCCACACTTTAGAGTTCGTCAGTGATGGGGCGGCACTGGTGGCACGATTGCCAGGGTCCTCGCCGGCATTTGGGCTGTGGCCAGTGTCGCGGTCAGGGCTACCCTTGGGTGCTCCTAGTACTAGAAGAATTGGCGATAGCACCATGACAGCAAAAAGCGCGCGACCAAAGGTGATGACGTCACTGTCGGCGTCGATCAATGAGCTGAGTATCCCAGTCATGCCAAACAAAAAGGCGGCTAGGTGTATCGAGAAGACGTTGCGTTTCAATGCGCGGCTCGGCTTGATTCAAGGCGCTAGTCTATACCAAGCCTGTTTTTTTAACGTCTGATTATTTGAGTTTTTTCAGCGCCAAAAGTTGTCTAGCGTGTCTTCTGGGCTGAAACGATGAAGAATTTGAGCCTGTAGCAGCTCTGCAGTAGCCAGGGCGTCGGTTAGCGCATTGTGCGGGGAATAGAAGGGTAGGCCATAGCGCATCCGACTGTCGGCCAAACGGATCGAGGTCGTTTTTTGAGTTTTCTTATGATACCAACGGTCCCACCAGCTCAAAGCGGGCTGATTACGGTGCAATCTGGCTTCAAGCTCCATGGTATCGATCATGGGCATCTCGATAGGCTCGTTAATCAGGCGAGTCAGCGCATTATTTAAAAAGGACCGTTCAATTGCACGACAGTGAACGACCAACACATGTCCGGCAATCGCCTCGAGTAAAGGGCCGATAATCTCAATCAGTTGCGGAGCGTTCTCGACTTGTGAATGGGTAATGCCGTGAAACGTCACTGATTCGTCGGCCAGTGGCACATGCGGTTGCACAATCCAATGCTTTGATTGACTCGCACGTATGCAATCTACTGTCATGGGCAATATGCCAATGCTGACAATGCCGTCTTTTGCAGGGTTTAAGCCGGTTGTTTCAACATCCATGGCCATCAGTGGCACTTGCTCGATGGGTGTGTCACCCGCGATCATGCCAGCGGCGTAGTAGGCCTTCAGGCGCTCATCTTTGGCTTGATTGGCAAGCGACTGAAATCGCCCTGACCAGTCCATTGGCTGAGGGCCACCGGCTTTTACTTCACTGGGAAGGGTTAACAAGCTGCCATGCAACAAAACGCAAGACCCTCAGTGTGGTGGTGGGCTGTTTAGGACAGCCGACCGGGTTGATAACGAAACTTCAAGTATTTCTGGGCGCTGGC
>JAWOGG010000074.1:0-5072 GCA_046497085.1 Orrella sp. | reverse complement strand
TTCAATAGCGACAGCAAGTGAGGTGGCGTCGCAGGGATGTGCCACCGCACAAGTTTGCGTTTCAACCGTTTGGGCGGCTTTGATCAGCGCATCGAATTTGACCAGCTCGCGATAGGCCGGCTTGGTTTGATCCGCCGCTTTCAATTGGCGACCTTCTTAGCTGGCGCCGCTTTCTTAACGGCTGTTTTTTTAGCAGGTGCCTTTTTAACCGCTACTTTTTTTGCTGGTGCCTTTTTAGCCACGGTTTTGCTAGCCGAGGTTTTTTTGGCTGCCGATTTACGCGCTGTTTTTGTGACGGGTGAGGTTGGTATCGTTTCTTCTGCAGTCACTGGCCGTTGAATGCTGCGAACTGTCATTGGCTTGTCGGTGCCGACTGATTTGGCCTGCTCGACTGCTGATTGATAGAACTCGCCAATTTGTTCCAGTCGCTTTTTACCCTCAGCGTTCAGCGCACCGCTTGCCTGTGCGAGCCTAGTTACAAATTCATGGGCCTCATGAATTTCATCTGCGCTGTGATGGCTCAGCAGTGTCGGAATAGCGGCGACCGCACCTTCGGGATCTACCACCATGACCATGGCCTGCTCGCGAACCACACGTTTAAAAGCTGGCAGAGACATGGCGTTTTCTTGGCGTGCTCTTAACTGTCGAATCAAATTGAAGCTGCGCTCGTCAATGCCCCCTTGGGCTTGAGCGATATACATCATGACGCGAATACTGGCTTCTCTGATGCCACCGCATTGCACCAGTTTCTTGAGCTCATCAACGCGGCGTCGCACAAACCCAATGTGTTCAGGTGATACGCCAGGGTGCTCACGGGGAGCGCCTTCTTTGGCGCCTAGTCCAGAAATATCTTGTACCAACGAGGAGCCGTACACATTCATGAACGTTTGTTCCATCACAGCGTCTCGCCATTCACCCCACATCTGTAAAGAGGATTCAATGGACTTGGAAATTTGTTTTTCCAGTTGTACAAAGGGATTGTTTTTGTCGGCTTTTTGACGCTTGTTTTTGACTTGCACAGCGACAGGCGCTAATGCGGCTATCATCGGATTTTTGTCAGAAATGGCCTCGTAGGGCATACGCAGTGGATGCAATTTTTGACGGCGCTCTGTGGCCCGTGGCGTTGCAAGAGCTTTTATCCAAGGCTGCATGAACGATTTGTAGAGTCCTTGGTTGACCTGCGAGAGACGGTTGACGGTTGCAAATCGACGATCATCGTCTTCTCGGTGTTCAACGATGGCCTCAATGTCAGCGAGGTGACGTCGTTCAAACGTCAGGATGTAGTCACCGTAGGCTAGGTCTGCGTTGGGCGTATCTGGAGTTTTGTCATGAATGACTGCCTCGTAAATGCCAGCAGGAAGCAGATCGATCATGTCGATGTTGCACGCAAATTCGCGATGCTCTTTTTTGGCAATGGCGCCTGAAACAAAAATGCCGAGGTGACCAATGCTTTCGTGAATGGCATAAATGATGGTTTGACCATGCGCCAAAACCTCATCGTCGTTTTGGTAGAGGTCGGTGATCCAGCCAAGTGCCTGAGGCGGTGGCGTGATGTTGTCGCCCTTAGAGCAAAACACGATGATGGGCGATCGGATGTTGCGTAAATCGATGCGCAAGCCATCCTTGGTGACCATCCTAGCAGTTGAGAGCTTATTGCCAATAAAAAGATTGTCGACTATGTACTGAATTTCTTTACCGTTTAAAAAAACGTGACCGCCCCACCAACGTTCAAATCCAAGATAGCGTGTCGCTTCAGTGTCGACATTGGCGTAAAGGCTGTATTGTTTGGACCAATAAGTGTTAGCAGGGTTAAGGTTTTCAAAGTTCTGAACCAAATTGGCGCCATCAAACAAACCGCCACCCATATCGCTGGCCATGGTGGTCATCCAAGAGCCGCCGGTCATGCCACCGGTATAGCGCATAGGATTTTTATTGCGCCAGCCTGCCCAATACGACAGGGGGGCGCCGGCAATGATGATCGGTCCAAAAAGGTCGGGGCGCACGGCGGCCGCCATCATCAGTTGCCAGCCAGCCTGGCAGTTTCCGATCACAACGGGTTTGCCTTCGGCTTCCGGGTGGAGTGCGATAACCTCTTCTAAAAACTGTGTTTCTGCCCAAACCACATCTTCCACACCTTGATCTGGCTCAGGACGTGGCAAGAATCCGATGAAGTAACAGGGGTGACCTTCGGCAACTGCTACCCCAATTTCGCTTTCAGGTTTGAAGCCAGCAATACCCGGACCGTGCCCTGCGCGTGGGTCGACCACCACAAAAGGCCGTTTGATGGGATCGACAGGCTGTGATTTGGGCGGGGTGATCCGCGTCAAAATGTAATTGACGGGTCTTTTGAGTTCGCGGCCATCCATAACCACTTCAGCCTTCATACTCAGCACATTCGGCGCTTCTTTAGCCATATGCCGCTGGTACTGATTGCCTCGTTGACGCATGACATCAGCGTATAGGACGCTGCGCTGCCAGGTGTCAATGGCGTACTCAAGAGCTGCATCCACGGCTGGCGGCAACAAAGGAATTGGTTGGCGTTGCTCAGGTTGCTGATCGCTCATGGATATGTCCCCTTAAGATAGTTCTATTGATTACAACGTATTTTATGTTGCATTGCAACAAGCAACTTGTACTCAACTTGTACTCAACTTGCCTTTCACTTTTTGCGAATCAAACACGCTCGGCTACTCAAAATCCGTACATGCTTAAAGATCCATGTTGCACGCCTATGATGACGATCCTAAATTAACAAAAATTTAGCGTCAGGTGGTGTGTTTAGTGGTGTGATTAAGTGCGTCAACATAGGCGCATCCAAACCTGCCAAAATACGTAAAAACGCTCCAACTCTCGTTTTCAAGGACAACTGATGCCACAAGAAGATACCTCTGCACGTGCTGAGTCACTGACCGTCGGTCTGATATCCATCTCGGACAGGGCTTCACAAGGGGTTTACGCAGACCAAGGCGTTCCTGCCCTGCGCGAATGGTTTGGTAAAGCGTTATTGAGCCCTGTGCAATTCGAAGAGCGGCTGGTTGCCGATGATCAGCACACCATCACGCAGACTATTAAAGAGTTGGTTGATCAAAAGCAATGTGATTTGGTGTTAACAACCGGTGGCACGGGCCCGTCTCGCCGCGATGTGACCCCAGAGGCCACTTTAGCGGCGGCTACTCGGGAAATGCCAGGCTTTGGTGAGCAGATGCGTCAGATAAGCTTGAATTTCGTGCCAACTGCCATCTTGTCGCGTCAAGTGGGTGCTCTGCGCGAAATTGAAGGTCACGCGGCATTGATCATCAACTTACCTGGTCAGCCCAAGGCGATCGCTCAAACACTTGAGGGGTTGAAGGGCTCAGAGGGGGAGGTGATTGTCCCTGGCATTTTTGCGGCTGTGCCGTACTGCATTGATTTAATAGGCGGTCCCTACATTGAAACGGATGAATCCATCGTCAAGGCATTTAGGCCAAAGTCAGCTGCCAAAGCGAAGTGATTTCACGTTGACGCACGCCAATCAGTGGATCTGCGTCTTTTTTTAACTTGGCGTGATCAGGCTTGATGTCATGCCGAGTCAATACTTTCAAACCCCCTTCGTGAATAAGGGCAAGTAAGGTTTGGCGGTCACGAAGCCGCAGATGCTCGGCCAAGTCCGACAGGACCAGCCAAGCTTGACCACCGGGATTTAGGTGTTGGGCAACGCCAGTCAGGAATTGGGTCAGTAAGCGACTATCAGGGTCATAAATGGCCGCATCGAGTGTGTTTTTGGCAGCGCCAGGCAGCCAAGGTGGATTACACACTATCAAATCGAATCGACCGGGCGCAAAGACATCGGCCTTTTGAATTTGGATTTTATGGCCTAGGCCCAGAGAGTCGACATTGTCTTGGCTGCAGCGCAAAGCGGGTGCCTCAGTATCGGTGGCGACCACGTGTTTGAAGCCTCGCTTGGCCAAAATAGCCGCAATGACGCCCGTGCCAGTACCCACATCAAGTGCACTTTGGCATTGAGCGGGTAGCGGCGTCTGAGCGATTAAATCCAAATATTCATGTCGGGTCGGTGCAAACACGCCGTAGCGAGGATGGATGCGTTGACCTGCGGGTGGGCCCAAGGCATCTACCACCAGTCCTTGTCGTTGCCACTCATATGCACTCATGATGCCAATGAGTTCGGTGAAGGGCATCAGTAGACTGGGTACGGGGATAGGGCTCAATGCCATCTCACAAGCTGTTGCAATTGAAGGGCTTCGCCGGTGAGTGAGCTGGTAATCAGGTCCGATTGGGATGAGTAGCCGGCCAAGGGCTCTGGCATTCTGACTGCGAGCTTGCCGAATGAGATGAAAGCGGTTCGGGTAGGCGATGCTCTCTGATGGAAGTTTCTTTTTAGCGATTCTTCTTTTTAGAGCAGCTAGCAGTTGCTTGCCGTTCTGAAAGTCACCACGCCAAACGATGCCAATGCCTTCGTTAATTAAGCGAAACGCAAGGTCTGCTGAAAGCGTGTCCTCGCCAATCAGGACTTGCTTGGGTGCGGTCCAACCATGAACAGACTGCCAGCTGGCCTGGTGCAGGCCACTTTTTTCTGGCCATTGGACGCAATTGTCAGGGAGTATTTCTAATGAAAACGTATCGATGTTTTGCAAGGCACGCGCTTTTGATAGGGATGGGGGTGGTGCTGAGCAGAATGCTCAAGTCTTCCAAACTGAGCTAGATTTTAAGTCAAGTGTCGGTGATGAAGGTAAACTGAGAGCTTTTAAACATCTTCGCCAAGCATCACCGCTACATGCCGCGTTGGAAATTTGCGGACGAGCGATGATGGAACACACCAAATTTTAATTCTTTAAAGAAGGACTCCGATCATGTCTCTCGTTTCCATGCGTCAGTTATTGGATCACGCCGCCGAGCACAGCTATGGCATTCCCGCTTTCAATGTCAATAATCTGGAGCAAGTTCAAGCGATCATGGAAGCGGCCGATGAAACCAACAGTCCTGTCATCATGCAGGCATCGGCTGGCGCTCGCAAGTATGCCGGTGAGGGGTTTCTCAAGCATCTAATCCAAGCCGCCGTTGAGTCCTACCCGCAC
>JAWOGG010000068.1:0-5476 GCA_046497085.1 Orrella sp. | reverse complement strand
ATGGGCAATATGCCAATGCTGACAATGCCGTCTTTTGCAGGGTTTAAGCCGGTTGTTTCAACATCCATGGCCATCAGTGGCACTTGCCCGATAGGCGTGTCACCCGCGACCATACCAGCGGCGTAGTAGGCCTTCAGGCGCTCATCTTTGGCTTGATTGGCAAGCGACTGAAATCGCCCTGACCAGTCCATCGGCTGAGGGCCACCGGTTTTTACTTCACTGGGAAGGGTTAACAAGCTGCCATGCAACAAAACGCAAGACCCTCAGGGTGGTGGTGGGCTGTTTAGGACAGCCGACCGGGTTGATAACGAAACTTCAAGTATTTCTGGGCGCTAGCCAAAATCAGAAAGGCGTCGCGTAGGTTTTTACGTTCGAATTCAGACAGGGTTTCAGGTTCGATACTGTTGTCGGGCTCTAAGCCCTCAACGAGATCGTGCGCCTGATTACGGGCTCTAACCAAAGAGATGAATTCGAGTGCGTCTTGCAAATCAGGCCCACGACCAGGCGGCAGCACCTGTGCCTCGATGATGTCAGTCAGACGATCAAAAGAATTACGACTTCGAGAACCAATAGCCAGTGCGTGAACCCTAATCAAATCGGTTAGCGGTGCGGTGCCTCGACGCTTGAGGTTGATGGCTCTGGTGTGACGACCATCGCGTTCAACGACAAAGTCTTTAAAGAAACCAATCGGTGGTGTGCGACGAAGGGCATTACGCGCCATACTCGCCAAAAAGCGGCTATTGCCTTTGGCCTTTTTTGCGATGAGTGCGCGTAGCGTTTCGGCAAATTCAGTCCGACCGTATACGCCGTCCAAGTCAAAGAAGATGCTGCTCGTGAGTAAAGACTCTGGTGTGGGTGAGTCTATCCAATCGGTGAAGTACCGCTCCCAAACCCGCAGGGGTTGACGCCATTTCTGATTGGTCGCCATGACGTCGCCGGTGCAATAGGTGTAGCCACAGGCGGCTAAGCCATCACTGACAAAACGCGCGAGTTTTTCAAAGTAGGCGTCGTGCTTGTCTGGGTCAAACCGATTATCCAAAATAATGGCATTGTCTTGGTCAGTGACAATCAATTGCTCTTGACGCGCCATACTGCCAAGTGCCAAGAAGCAGTAGGGTACCGGTGGTGGACCGAACTCGATCTCAGCGAGTTCGAGTAAGCGTTGTTTATAGCTACGGCCGATGGCGCCCATGGCGCTACCTACCATGCGCGAATTTGCGTCCTCTCGGATCATGCGCACAAAACTTGCTTTGACCTCTTCGGTCAGTTCGGCCAATTCCTCGACAGTCTGTTGGTGGTAGACACGACCGACCACAAACAGGCTGTTTCGTGACTCGTACCTGATGATGTCAGACAGTGCCAGCACACCAATCGGGCGCAAGTTTTTTAAGACAGGTAAATGATGAACGTTATGACGCAGCATCAATAACATCGCTTCATAAGCGAGCTGGTCATGTCGCACGCAGATCAGGTCGTTGGTGGCAATCGATGCAATGGGGTCTTGCATCGATAGGCCCATTGCGACCGCGCGCGTGCGTATGTCTCGATCAGTGATGATGCCTAGAGACGTGTCACCATCTGAAATAAGTAGCGAGGAGACCCCTTCTTCGGTCATGATCTCCGCCGCCCGGGTGATCGTGGTGTCACTGGTTGCTGTGACCGATTCCCGAGATAGGAGGCTAGTCACATCTGAAGACATCAACTCATTGGCTTGCTCATTTTTAGAAATAACGGTGCGCAAACGCGACCTGTCTTCAACTTCGACTAAGTCGGCGAATGATTCATCGTTTTCAAAGAGATCAACAAAGACCTCAGGCGAAATGAGGTAGACCAGAGTGTCTTCGATTGCAGTGGCAGGGAAACGCACTTGCTGGCGGTGCTGCATGAGACCCGCTTCGCCAAAGTGACCCCCTTCGGTCAGGCGGTTATAGAGGGTGCCGTCTCGACGAAAAATTTCGACGGCACCGCTTCTAATCACATACCAATGCTTGGAGGTCTCGCCAAATTGCGTAATTGGCGTGCCCGCTTTGAAATATTGCACGTCAACTGTTTTGGCGATCGCTTGCAGCTTTTCAGCCGCAAGGATGGTGAAAGGCAGATGCTTTTGTAGGAAATCTAGAATTTCTAACTGTTCGGTTTCCATTTCCAGCATCTGCTCAGTCATGCGACTTCTCCTTAACGTTTGCCGCGTGGCTCACTCATCAATCCCTTGATCAATGAGACAGTTGCCACCAATAACACTATCGTAAACGGAAAGCCGGTCGAAACGGCCATGGCTTGCAAAGCGACAAGACCACCGCCTACGATCAGCGCGATTGCCACTAGACCTTCAAAAGTGCACCAAAACACCCGCTGTGGTGCTGGTGATTCGACTTTGCCGCCCGAGGCAATCACGTCAATGACCAAAGAGCCAGAGTCAGAAGAGGTCACAAAGAACACAATCACCAAAATAATCGCCACAAATGAGGTGATTTGAGCCATTGGCAATGCCTCTAGCATGGTAAAGATCTGCAATGGAAGCTCACTGTTGGTGACTGCCATATAACCTTGGCTAACCACTTGTTCGATGGCCGTGTTACCAAAAACCGTCATCCACACCACGCAAGCCAATGCTGGGACGATCAGCACAGAGATCATGAATTCACGAACGCTACGACCGCGCGACACCCGGGCGATAAACATACCAACAAATGGTGACCATGAAATCCACCAAGCCCAATAAAAGGCTGTCCATCCTTGTGAGAAGTTGGCATCTTCTCGATTGACGGGATTACCAAGGGCCGGTAAGTATTCGAGATAAGCCCCTAAGTTAGAAAAGAAACCGGTCACAATCGCTAAGGTAGGGCCAACAATCAGTACGAAGCCTAACAATATGACTGCCAGAACCATGTTGATTTCGGATAAGCGTTTGACGCCAGCGTCCAACCCTGCCAGCACAGAAATCAATGCAATCGCTGTGATACCGATAACCAACAAGATTTGAGTTGTATTACCCAGTGGCGCATCAAACAAAAAGTGCAAGCCTGCGGCCGCTTGAGAAGAGCCCAAGCCCAGGGATGTCGCCAAACCGAACATGGTGGCCAGGACCGCCAAGACATCGATCAAGTTGCCAGGCCAACCCCAAATACGCTCGCCGAGCAATGGATAGAACACCGAGCGGATGGTTAAAGGCAAACCTTTGTTAAACGAAAAGATTGCCAGGCCCAGCGCCAGCACAGCATAAATGGCCCAGGGGTGCAGACCCCAGTGGTAGATGGTGGCAGCCATGGCTAGGCGTTTGGCCTGGTCGGCGTCGCCGCCAGCTGCTCCTAGGGGTGCCCAATCGGTTCTGACACCGCCTTCCATAGTAGTCCCACCCATTGAGCTACTAAAGTGAGACAAGGGCTCGGAAACACCGTAAAACATCAGTCCAATACCCATGCCGGCAGCAAACAACATGGAAAACCACCCCAGATACGAGTAGTCAGGAGTGGCTTCAGTGCCACCAATTCGTACCCGACCTAGGGGGGAAAGCGCGATCCCTAAGCAGGCCACCACGAAGATGTTGCCCGCCGAGATGAAAAACCAATCAAGGTTTGATGTCAGCCATCCACGCAAATCGCCAAATAATGGCTCGGCTTGTGTCTGAAAGGTTAAGGTCAAAACAACGAATGTGATGATCAGCAAGGCTGATATCGCAAAAACTTTGTTGTGAATATCAAGTCCAAAAGGACCAACATTCATAACGATGTTGTCTTGACCAACGGTGTAGTCCGTGTCAATGGGATTGACTTCCCCATCCGGGGTCATTAAGTCTTTGTTAGGATCGGCCACTTAGTGTCTCCGGTCGTCGGCACGCTGTCACTCATGCCTTGGTTGGAAAGAACTCATCAAAACTGCTGATAAAAAATACTCAGTGCATTTTTTACAATTTTTTACAATCGGCGAAACCTTATCATCTCGGCGGCTTTAGTGTCCAACACGCACTGAACTGGTGCGTGGATAAAGCTGGTGGCGAAAAATGTATGGCGAAAGGCATAAATTAAAAGGCGTGCCTAATTGTAAAAGGCGTGCCTAATTGCTTGATTAATTACGTAACTAATAAGTTATGAAAGCGTTTGTAAGAGATTAAGCAGTTCATGCGGCGAAGTCACCATGGCGTCGTGTCCTGCCGGGATTTCAACGTAAGTCCAGTCCTGACGCTGTTTGGCGTAGTCTCGGCTTTCGCTGGTGGGGCCGTAATATGGGGTCACTGCTATGTAAGTGGCGGGCACGCCATTGCCTGGCTTGTGCTTTAAAACAAGTGCGTCCTCGTATGTCTTGATGGGGTGGGGCGTGCACTTGGCATTGATCCAAGCGATGTCGTCAGGGTCAGTCACACCTAACTTATCAGCAGATGGCACGGGAATGGTTAGACCCGACTCACTTTGTTTGGCAAGAGCACGGCGACTTTCGGCCACAGAAGCGGGTACCGTTGAGAAAGGACTCTGACCGTTTTGTAGGATCAAAGCGTCTAGGTAGACCAGATGACGCAAGCGCTCTGGCATTCGATCTGCGGCAGCGGTAATGGCTATACCACCGAAACTATGACCAACGAGGATGACATCGTGTAGGTCCTCCCAGACCAATACATTGAGTAAGTCCTCAATGAAGGTCTCTAGGCTGACCGAAGCATTTAGTAAGTGCGAGCGTTCGCCGAGACCGGTTTGGGTAGGGGTGTAAACACGATGACCTGCAGCCCTTAATTGAGGCGCTACTTTTTGCCAACACCAGCCACCGTGCCATGCACCGTGAAGCAGTACATAGGTTTTCGGTTCAGTAGGTGGCTCATGCGATCGCGCTTCTTGCTCAGGGCTTGTCACGTTGCCTCCGGATCAGGTTTGTTAGTGTCAGCCTGATAGCTGCTTATATTCATCGTATATTACGCCTATTGATGAGAGTAGGCGTGGTGTTTTTTTATCGCCCGTCTACCTTTTATCCGCCTGACTACCTATTCTGCGGTTAACTGACAATTCTTGAAATTGAGCGCTAATGAAGTCTGACTTTGCATTTATTTACCCCCATCGGGTGAGGTGGGTTGAATGCGATCCTCAATGGGTTGTGTTTAACGGTCACTACCTAACTTTTTTTGATGTGGCGATCACTGAGTACGCTCAGGCGGTTGGGTTGCCTGGGGTCGTGAGTCAACAAAAAGCTGGGCAGCAATTTTTTGCCCGCAAGGCCACCATTGAGTATCACTTGCCGGCGCAGTATGACGACGAGCTAGATATTGGCGTGCGAGTGGCGACATTGGGACACAGCAGTGTCCGATTTGTCTTAGAAATTTACCGCGCTGAGACGCTAATCACATCCGGCGAGTTGGTGTACGTCTACTTCGACACAGCTGCAGGGTCGAGTTTGCAGTTACCTGAGTCACAAAGACAGGCCGTGCGTGTTTTTGAGCGGCTTGAGGTTGAGCAAGCGCCTTTGAAGAAGCAATAACAACAAACACGACAAA
>JAWOGG010000266.1:0-3772 GCA_046497085.1 Orrella sp. | reverse complement strand
GTTTAGAACCGGCAGACTGCCTGGTAGCGCCATGTCAACCTCGTTGGCCTGGGTATTTGGCTCAGCACCATAACGAGTCGAGCTACTTGAAAAAATCTTGCTTTGAGTGGCCAACTGTACGTGCGTTTCTAGGCCAATAACAACTTCCCAGTTCATACCACTGCCCCTGCGCGCTGTTGATGCCAGTCGGTGACTTGCTGATATTGATGAGCCACAGCCAACAGTCGGCCTTCATCGAAGTAGTTGCCAATTAACTGAAGTCCGACAGGCAGCGGTTGATTTTTGTGACCAGGGGCCAAACCGCAGGGAATGGACATCCCCGGCAAGCCCGCCAAGTTAACGCTTAATGTGTAAATATCACCTAGCCATTCGGCTGTTGGGTCGTTGCTCACGCTACCGATGGCTGGGGCCACGGTTGGCGTAACAGGCCCCATGATGACATCACATTGATCCGCAAAGGCGCGCTGAAAGTCTTGCGCGATCAATCGGCGCACCCGCTGCGCTTGTAGGTAGTACGCATCGTAATAACCGTGTGACAGCACATAAGTCCCAATCATGATGCGTTTGCGGACCTCTTCGCCAAACGCCTCACTACGTGAGCGGGATGTCATATCGGTCAAGTCGCTGTAATCGTCTGCGCGATAGCCATAACGCACTGCGTCATAGCGTGCCAGATTACTCGACGCTTCAGCTGGCGCGATCACGTAATAGGCGGGAATAGACATGGCTGTGTTGGGCAGCGAAATGTCGACCCGTTTGCCGCCGAGGGACTCAAAGACCGAAATGGCATCTTGGACGGCTCGGGCGACATCGTTATTTAGGCCATCGCCAAAGTATTCAGCGGGTACACCAATACGAAGACCGGCAAGCGGTTTGTCAGAGCAGGCGGCATTGAAGCGATCAAAATCCCCTAGGATTCGACCTGGCGCATTAGCCACACCGTGGCAACTCTCTATGCTGGTGGCATCTTTAGGATCAAAACCGCTGATTGCGTCGAGTAATAGTGCCAAATCGGCAGCACTTCTTGCCATGACACCGGCTTGATCAAGACTAGAGGCATAGGCAATCATGCCAAAGCGCGAGGCCACACCGTAGGTGGGTTTGATGCCACTAATGCCCGATAAAGCGGCGGGTTGGCGGACCGAGCCGCCGGTGTCGGTGCCGGTGGCGCCAATCACCAGTCCAGCAGCGACTGCTGCCGCTGAGCCGCCTGAGGAGCCACCAGGCACCACGTCGTGATCCCAAGGGTTGCGCACAGGACCGGTGGCGGCATGCTCGTTACCCGAGCCCATCGCAAATTCATCGCAACTAAGTTTTCCTAGGCTGACGGTCTGTGCTTTAGAAAGCGCGGCCACCACCGTCGCATCAAACGGACTGCGATAGTCTTTAAGCATTTGGCTGCCCGCTGTCGTGTGCCAATCTCTGGTCACAAAAATATCTTTATGAGCGAGCGGGATACCTGTGAGACGACCCGTTTGTGCGTTTGAGCGGGATCGGTCGGCGAGCTCGGCTTGCGCTAACGAAAGAGCCGGTTGCACATCAACAAATGCATTAAGGCTGCTGTGTTGTTCAATGTCCTTCAGAACGGCTTGGGTCAGCTCGGTTGCGCTGAGTTGTCGACTCTCTAAAGCGTGCTGCAGGGCTGCTATGTCAGCAAATTGGTTCAGAAATGTGGTCATCAAGCTACTCAATCACGCGTGGCACAAGAAACAAACCGTCGGCATTGGCCGGTGCGTTTTGCATCAGCTCGTTGCGTTGTTCGATGCTGTTGGTGGGAAGGCTCGCGTCCTCACGAAGACGTAGCTCAATGTCATGCAATACAGACAGTGGGTGCGCTAAAGGCTCCACACCAGTCGTATCAATGGCTTGGAGCTGTTCAATCAGTGTCATGACTTGATTGAGCTCTTCTTGAATGGCGGGTTGTTGCTCGGGGGTGAGGTGCAACCGAGCCAGTTTGGCGACAAACGCCACGTCGGTTTTTGTCAGTGCCATAAATCGTACTACCCCTCTGATTTGACCTTATCGCCTTAGCGAGCGTCTTCTACGTAGAAACCGTGATTATAAGTTATCATTTGACACTAACTAAAAAAGGGCTTTTTGCAGGTAAAAGCAAACGGCTTGGTGGTGGTTAAAAAAATCATTTTGTCGGTTTTAGACGGCTGTCAGGTAATAGCGTGTCAGTCGTAGCCACAAATTGGTGATGAAATATACGTCCAGAGCGTTGGCATGCTTCAAACGGGGCGCCAGCGATCGGTTTGATTGTCGACTTTTTTGGCTTGTTTTCATGTTCGGATTTCTGCGTAGTTACTTTTCCAGCGACATGGCTATTGACCTCGGTACCGCGAACACGCTGATCTACGTGCGCGGCAAAGGCATCGTCCTCGATGAACCGTCAGTTGTGGCGATTAGGCATGAGGGCGGTGGCGGTGGCCGTCGGATTATCCAAGCGGTAGGTCACGAAGCCAAGCAAATGCTTGGTCGAGTACCGGGAAACATCGAGGCCATTCGCCCGATGAAAGACGGTGTGATTGCTGACTTCACTGTGACCGAGCAAATGCTCAAGCAGTTTATCCGCATGGTCCACCCCCGCAACATGTTGGCACCGAGTCCAAGAATCATTGTTTGCGTCCCTTGTGGATCTACCCAAGTGGAGCGTCGCGCGATTCGTGAGTCGGCGCTTGGTGCTGGGGCAAGCGATGTTTATCTGATTGAAGAGCCGATGGCAGCGGCGATCGGTGCCGGTCTTAATGTGTCAGACGCCAGTGGCTCAATGGTGGTTGATATCGGTGGCGGTACGACTGAAGTGGCTGTCATTTCGCTTGGTGGCATGGTTTACAAAGGCTCTGTCCGAGTGGGCGGTGACAAATTTGACGAAGCCATTATCAATTACATCCGGCGCAACTACGGTATGTTGATTGGTGATCCGACGGCCGAACTCATTAAAAAAGAAATCGGTTCGGCATTTCCTGGATCGGAGGTTCGTGAGATTGAAGTCAAGGGTCGCAACTTGGCTGAAGGCGTTCCTCGCAGTTTCACAGTGTCTTCCAACGAAATTCTGGAGTCATTGACCGACCCGTTGAATCAGATTGTTTCCGCAGTCAAAATTGCTCTAGAAAATACCCCGCCAGAGCTCGGTGCTGACATCACAGACAAGGGCATTGCTTTGACCGGTGGTGGTGCCTTATTGGCTGACCTAGATCGATTGTTACAAGAAGAGACGGGTCTGCCAGTTGTGGTGGCCGAGGATCCATTGACCTGCGTGGTTCGTGGTTGCGGCGACGCACTGGAGCACTTAGAAAAACTGGGCGCGATTTTCATCGACGATTGATCGCGCAGTATTTGGCTATCGCATGGGATTAGAGCCAATTTATGGCGACACAAGTCGACCTCGAACTGTTTCGCCGCAGCGTGCCGGCGCAAGTAAAGCTGGTGTTACTGGCTTTACTGGCATGTCTACTACTTGTCGTTGATGCCCATACACGCTACTTAGAACCCGTTCGGCAGGCCTTAAGCGTCGCGCTTTACCCATTCCAACGGGTGGTGATGCTACCGCGAGACGCTGCAGTGGTGCTGCAAGACTACTCAAATGCTGCCCAATTACTACAAGAAGAGAGTGAAGCCCTTCAGCGGCAACGCATAGAGCTCGCGCAAGTAATTAGCAACGGGGCACAACTGGTCACAGAAAACAGGCAACTGCGCCGCCTCCTGGGTGTGATCGATGACAAGGCCACTTACCCCACAGTGGTCGTTGAAGTGCTCTACGAACCCGCAA
>JAWOGG010000015.1:0-5553 GCA_046497085.1 Orrella sp. | reverse complement strand
CGGCCGCGCTAGCGCCCGTTAACTGAGGGTAATTGACAGCGATTTCCTGTAAGCACAACACATCAAAATCAGCCATGTCGCGTGCCCCTTCAATAATCCGGTTTGGGCTCACCACACCATCGAGGCCTTTGCACCACTGCGTGTTCCAAGTCACTAGTTTCACCGCCACTCCTCTCAATCAATACTCACGTTTTGGGTTTAGCTTAAACGCACTGTACACACTCAAACAACGCCTTTTAATGACAATTAATTTTAGAAAGCACTAATCCTCTAGGGTTCGGGCGAGGCCAGGTACCCTAAATTATGTTTCTCTTAAACAAAATTCAGTGGCAGTAAGGATTGCTTCATCATTGTCAGTCACAATTAGATATGAAAAATTAGCCGTCATACTGCAACGAAATGCAGGACCTGATAGGTACATGGAGCAATCAAAATGAAGACAGAGTTTTGTGACTTGAGTGGTCGTAAGGGACTGGTGCTTGGGCTCGCTAATGACCAGAGTATTGCGGCGGCGGTTGTCCAGAGACTGCATCAACTAGGTGCCACCTTAGAGGTCAGTTGTTTGAATCAAAAGGCCATGGGTTATGCCTCGCAGGTCACCGATCCTCTGGGCGTGTCGCTCAGCACCTGTGATTTGAATGTGCCAGGAGAACTTGAGCACTTTGTATCGCAAGCGGTAAAAAGGCTAGGTCGGTTTGATTTCGTGGTGCATTCGATCGCATGGGCACCAGTGGCAGATCTGCAAGGTAAGGTGATTGACAGCTCACGTGAGGGGTTTGCCAAGGCCATGTCGCTTTCATGTCACTCATTGGCGGAAGTCGCTAAGCTAACCGTTCCTCACATGAATGAAGGCGGGAGTTTGGTCACGATGAGTTATCACGGGGCCGAAGAAGTGGTTCCTAGCTACGGCATCATGGGTCCAGTGAAGTCGGCATTAGAGTCAACGGTTCGATATCTGGCCGCTGAGTTGGGCCCGCTAAATATTCGAGTCCATGCGGTCTCACCTGGACCAGTCCCCACGCGGGCTGCATCGGGTATTCAGCATTTCGATGAGCTCATGCAAATGGCCATCGATCGCAGCGCCATGGGTCGACTGGTGTCATTGGATGAAATTGCCAACTTGACTGCCTTCTTGTGCGCACCCGCTTCAAGTGGCATGACTGGTCAGACGTTATATGTTGACGCAGGGTTTCATTTTATGGCGTAAAAAAACCGGGCGTTGACGCCCGGTTAATCAGAACACACGATTTGTTGATCCAAATTCTTAGAGTTGTATCTTCAAGCGATGGGCAATTTCCCCAACAATACCGCGTCGGAAAGCCAGCACGCAGATGACGAAGATAGCGCCGGTAGCAATCGTGCTCCACCCACCGAGATTGGCTAAGTAGTTTTGCAGGTTAATGATGACGGCTGCCCCTGCAATTGGGCCCCAAAGAGTGCCGATGCCGCCCAGAATTGTCATCAGCACAGCCTCACCTGACATTTGCCAGTAAACATCAGTCAGTGAAGCGAGTTGCAAGACCAAGCTCTTCAGACCGCCGCCCAAGCCAGCCAGACCTGCCGAAATAGTGAAGGCCATCAGTTTGTAGCGATCGACGTTGTAGCCCAAGGAAATAGCTCTTGGTTCGTTTTCTCGGATCGATTTAAGCACTTGTCCAAACGGCGACCGAACCACGCGCATGACCAGTAAAAAGGCCAAAAGAAAGACGCCGAGCGAGAACCAGTACATATTGCTCGACGGACCCAAATCGATCAGTCCTAAGAACTCACCGCGCGGTACCCCTTGAATACCGTCCTCGCCATTGGTGAAGGGCGCTTGTGTGGCTATAAAGTAAATGATTTGAGCCAGCGCTAAAGTGATCATGGCAAAGTAAATACCTTGCCGGCGAATTGCCAAAAAGCCGAAGACGTAGCCTAAAGCCGTTGAGCAAACCACACCGATGATCAGGCCTAGCTCAGGCGTCACACCCCATTCTTTCATGGCGTGTGCGGTGACGTACGAGGCCGCGCCGAAGAAAGCCGCGTGACCAAACGAAAGAAGTCCAGCGTAACCGAGCAACAAGTTGACTGATGCCGCAAAAATCGCAAAACAAAACACCTTCATCATGAACAAGTCATAGACGACGTTTTGGAAAGGTAACAGTATCAGAGCAACAAAAATAACAATCGAGATTTTAGTAAATGCAGTCGTGTTCATGTTTAGGCCCTTTAGCGAACTTTGCCAAACAGCCCGGCGGGCTTGAGCAGCAACACAATAATCATGATCACGAAGATCGACACCGAAGAAGCCTCTGGATAAAACACCTTGGTTAGTCCTTCAATCACCCCTAAGCTCAAGCCCGTGATAATCGAGCCCGCAATTGATCCCATACCGCCAATCACCACCACGGCAAACACCACGATGATGAGCTCGGAACCCATGTTGGCCGTGACCTGATAAATGGGTGCGGCGAGCACCCCAGCAAACGCTGCCAAGGCGCAGCCTGCGCCGTAGGTCAGCGTGATTATCAGTGGGACGTTGACACCGAGCGCTTGCAACAGGCGTGGGTTTTCTGTGCCAGCTCTAAGCAAGCTGCCAAGTTTGGTTTTTTCAATGAAATACCAGGTCGCAAAGCAGGCCAGAAGCGCTAAGCCAACGACCCAAAGTCGGTAATAAGGTAAGAACAGCTTATCTATACGCAGGCCGCCGCGCAGCATATCTGGAACAGGGTAGCTGTTGCCAAGTGCGCCGTACCAGTGACGAAACAAGCCTTCAATAACCAAGGCTAGGCCGAACGTCAGTAACAATCCGTACAGGTGGTCTAGATGGTAGAGGCGCTTTAGCATCGTCTTTTCAATGACGATGCTAAAGAGGCCAACAATGAGGGGGACGACGAATAAGGCAACTAGATAAGGCACCTCTAACTCAGGCATACCAATCCAGCCGCCGAATTGCGTCAAACCAATCCACGTAAACATGGCGCCCAACATATACAGTGCGCCATGCGTGAAGTTGATCACGTTAAGCAGCCCAAAAATCACCGCCAACCCAAGGCTTAACAGCGCATAGAAAGAGCCGTTAATCAGCCCTATCAATAGCTGTGCAACCAATGCTTGCGGAGCGATGCCAAGCAACTCGAACATGATCTTACCCCCTCCTTACTTCAAGATGCCCGCAGGTTAGGAACCTGTGACGAGTTTGCAGGTTGACTCTGACAAAGGCAACGTGGCCTCGGCAGCAGGAATCACGCGGACGACTGAAGCAATGTCGTTATTGTCTTTCGATTCGGCAGGGGTTTTGACTTGCAACAAGTACATGTCGTGTTCAAACTTGCCGTCTTTGCGGATTTGACCCTTGAACAAACCATCATCGATGGGGTTGGCCTTCAGGTATTCCATGACTGTGTCGGAGTCGTCTGTTTTGGTGGCTTCGATGGCCTTGAGGTAGTTCAATGTGGCTGAATAAACGCCCGCTTGCACTGAAGTCGGTGCTTTGCCATCAAACTTTTCCATGAAGCGTTTCGCGAAGGCACGGTTCGCATCGTTGTAATCCCAGTACCAGCCCACAGTAAAGTTCATGCCTTGTGTTTCACGAAGGCCCAACGCTTGAATGTCGCTTGAGAACATCAGCAATGGCACGATGGTCTGGTCTGAACCAACAATACCGAGTTCGGCGGCTTGCTTAATGGAACCGATGGTGTCACCACCTGCGTTGGCCAAACCGATGACCTGTGCACCAGAAGCTTGAGCCTGTGCCAAATATGAGGTGAAGTCATTTGTCTTGATTGGGTGGGCGGAACTGCCAAGCACTTCACCACCGCTGGCTTCAATCACCTTTGAGGCGTCGCGTTGCAGGGTGTGGCCGAAAGCGTAATCGGCGGTCACGAAGTACCATGACTTCTTACCAGTGGCGACCACAGCGGCGCCAGTGCCGTTTGCCAAGGCGTAGGTGTCATAAACCCAGTGAACAGTGTAAGGGTTGCACTTTTCGTTTGTGATGGGCAAGGAAGCCGCACCAATAACCAAAGCCACGCGCTTGAGTTGATCGGCCACTTCCATGGCGGCCAATGCAGAGGCGGTGGAAACGTTACCCACGATCATGTCGACGTTGTCGCGCTCGAACATTTCACGTGCTTTTGAGCTTGAGAGGTCGGCTTTGGACTGGGTGTCGGCAGACGACAGATTGATTTTTTTACCTAAAACAGTGCCACCGAAGTCTTCGATTGCCATCTCGGCGGCCACTACGCCACCAGGACCTTCAACGGCTGAGTAGATACCTGATAAGTCTGTCAATACACCGATGTTGACAGTGTCATTTGTAATGGACTGCGCTGACGCGCTCGAACCAACGGCCAGCAGTGCGCCGGCGACCAATTGCGAGATCAGTGTTTTTTTCATGAGTATGTCTCCTTGACACGAGTAAGTAGATGCTGCGGGTTGGAGCCTTAGACCCCAAGTAGCATTTCGAGCTCTTTTTGACTTTCTTGGAGCTTTTCTTTTTCAACCATTTTGACCACTTCGCCATGCTCGATCACATAGTTGCGGTCAGCCAGTTGTGACGCAAAACGAAAGTTCTGTTCGACCAGAACCACCGTAAAACCTTTCTCTTTCAGCATTTGAACCACTTCGCCAAGTTTTTGAATGATGACTGGCGCCAATCCCTCGGTGATCTCATCTAAGAGAAGCAAGTTAGCGCCAGTTCTCAAAATACGTGCGATAGCTAACATCTGTTGTTCACCGCCCGACAGGCGTCCGCCAGGGCTTTGGCGACGTTCGGCCAGGTTTGGAAACATTTGGTAAATTTCATCGATCGACATTGCCGTGCCTTGTCCCACCACGGGCGGCAAAAACAGGTTCTGTTCGCAGCTCAAGCTGGCGAAAATACCCCGCTCCTCAGGGCAATATCCAATGCCCATGGCTGCAATTTCGTGGGTTTGTTTGCCAAGTACCTCAGCACCGTCAATCTTGACGGATCCTGTCGCAGCGCCGGTCAGCCCGAGAATGGCGCGCAAAGTACTGGTGCGTCCAGCGCCATTACGGCCAAGCAAGCAAACCACTTCGCCAGGCTGAACCGTTAAGTTGATGCCATGCAAAACGTGGGATTCACCATACCAAGCGTTGAGATCGGTGATTTCTAGTGCGGGTGTTGTAGCCATGTGGATAATGTGACTCGTTGACAGACGTTGATTGCAGACGCTCGATGTGAAGATCAGTGACCGGCAAGTGCGGCATCTGCCGAACCCATGTAAGCCTCCATGACCTGAGGGTTCTTTGAGACGGTTTCGTAATTGCCCTCGGCAATCAACTCTCCTCGTTGCAGCACTGAGATGGTGTCGGCGATATTGGCAATGACCTTCATATTGTGTTCGACCATTAGGACGGTGCGGCCGACGGAGACTTTGCGAATCAATTCCGCGACTCTAGCAACGTCTTCGTGTCCCATGCCTTGGGTCGGTTCATCTAGCAACATCACCTCAGGATTCATGGCGACTGTGGTGGCAATCTCCAACGCACGCTTACGTCCGTAAGGTAAGTTGACAGCCTGCTCGTCAGCGTATTCAGACAGTCCAACTT